>JAJAYN010000609.1 GCA_026786225.1 Burkholderiales bacterium
CTATTGAATTCTAGGAAAAAGGTTCCAATTCACGACAATGCCGTTGAAGCATTGCGCCGTTGGAGCTTCTACGCCGCGTATCCCAATTTCAAACCCGGAGCCCGAACTTAATGATTACCAACGCCTACGCCCAAGCCGCTACTGCGCCTTCCGGCGGCGACTCACTGATCGGCATGTTGCCGATCTTTGCGATGTTTATCTTGCTGTACTTTCTCATGATTCGGCCGCAGATGAAGAAGTCAAAAGAGCAGAAGCTAATGCTGGATGCCCTTCAAAAGGGCGATGAAGTGATCGCGATGGGCATCATCGGGCGGATCGCGAAAATTGGTGAAGGCTACATTGGCCTAGAAGTCGCCGACGGCAAAATCATCCACATGCAGAGACAGGCGGTAACGACTCTGCTCCCTAAAGGCACCTTCAACGATGTAATGAAGTAACAATTTAGCGGCCTTTCGTCGCTAATCGTCTTGATAGCCAATAGATTTTTCTGAGCCTCAGCTTACACCTATGAACAAATATCCAGTCTGGAAATACGCCGTCATTGTCGCGGCCCTGATCGTTGCGTTTCTTTATACGCTGCCGAACTTTTTTGCTGAAGTGCCTGCGGTGCAGGTTTCCGGATTACGCGCCAACAAAGCAGATGCAGATACGCTAAAGCAAGTCGACGAGGCGCTGAAAGCCGCGAAAGTGGACGTTTCCAGCAGCTTGATCGAAAATGAATCAATCAAGGTGCGCTTTAAGGATGGCGAAAGCCAAAAGAATGGGCAGGCAGCAATTCAGGCCAAGCTGGGCGCGGGTTACATCGTTGCGCTGCAGTTGATTTCGAATTCACCGGCGTGGCTATCTAAAATCAATGCGCTGCCGATGTATCTCGGTCTCGATCTGCGCGGTGGTGTGCATTTCCTGATGCAGGTGGACATGAAGTCCGTCTTTGACAAGGCTGTTGACCGCTATGTCGGAGACGTGCGCGTCCTGTTGCGGGACAAGAAAATTTTCTATACCGGCATCTCTCGTGACGGCGATCGCGTTGTTGCGAAGTTCAAAGAAAAGCCAGAACTCCAGCGTGCTCAGACGGAAATTTCCACGCAACTTCCGGAGTTGTTGCTTAAGGACACGGAAATCAACGGCGAATTTGTGTTGACTGTTCTGATGAAGCCGGAAACGATTAAGAAGCTGCAGGACAACGCGATCCAGCAAAATATTACGGCGCTTCGCCGACGCGTGAATGAGCTGGGCGTTTCTGAGCCCATCGTGCAGCAGCAGGGGGCTGATCGCATTCTGGTGGAGCTCGCCGGCGTACAGGATCCTGCCCGGGCCGAGGAACTGATCGGTCGCACCGCTTCGCTGGAGGTTCGGCTGGTTGCGGAAGAGCATGCAGCATCGCGCAATTACGATGCGTTTGAACGCTATCGGAATGAACCGGCGCCGTTTGGCACTGAAAAGATCATCGATGAAAAAGGCTATCCGGTACTTGTCTACAAGACGATTGCGTTTACCGGCGACAAAATCACCGATGCGCAGGCTGGTTTCGACCAGCAAGCCGGTGGCGGCTCCATCGTTAACGTGACGCTGAATGCCGCCGGTGGTCGTGCGATGACGATGACGACCCGCGGTAACGTGGGCAAGCGTATGGCAGTAATCATGATCGAAAAGGGCAAGCCTGAAGTGCTTACCTGGCCCAACATCAATAGCGAACTTGGTGCGCGCTTCTACATTTCCGGTATGCCCAACACTCAGGAAGCAAAAAACCTCGCATTACTTTTACGCGCGGGCGCCTTGGCGGCTGAGATGCAAATCATCGAAAAGCGCATGATCGGGCCAAGTCTCGGTGCGGAAAATATCGAAAAGGGCAAGAACTCGCTGCTTCTCGGATTTGCCTTGATTACGGTTTTCATGATTGCGTACTACATGTTGTTCGGCGTGGTTTCGGTGGTGGCACTGGGCTGTAACCTGTTTTTTCTGGTCGCGTTGCTATCGATGCTACAGGCAACGCTGACCCTGCCAGGCGTTGCGGCGATTGCACTCGCGCTAGGTATGGCGATCGATGCAAACGTGCTCATTACCGAGCGCATTCGCGAAGAACTTCGTAGTGGCATGTCGCCCCAAATGGCCATACAAGTCGGCTACGATCGCGCGCTGGACACGATTATCGACTCGAACATTACGACTTTGATTGTCGGCCTCGCCCAGCTCATATGGGGCGCGGGCCAGGTGCGGGGCTTTGCCGTGGTTCATTGTCTCGGCATTCTCACTTCAGTGTTTAGCGCAGTGATGGTCTCCCGCGGTCTGGTGAATCTGATTTACGGGGGCAGGAAGAAAGTCGCAAAGTTGTCGATTGGCAACGTGAACTGGCATAACGCTGCCAGCCAGACTCCCGCCAAAGCGTAGTTAACGTTCGACACGCGTTCGCCACGAAACCCGAAACAGATAGGAAGAAACATGGAGTTTTTCAGAATCAAGAAGCCAATCCCGTTCATGCGCCACGCGCTGGTGTTCAACGCGATTTCGTTCATTACCTTTTTGCTTGCTGTCGTCTTCCTCGTGACCAAGGGCCTTCACTTTTCCATTGAGTTTACCGGCGGTACCGTCATTGAGGCGCCATTAAAGCAAGCTGCTGACCTGGAAAAAATCCGCACCGAGCTAAAAGACAAAGGTTTCCTTGATGTCACGGTGCAAAATTTCGGTTCGGCAAAAGATGTTCTGATCCGCTTGCCACTTAGGGTGAGCGTCGGTGACCATAACACGGCGATGGAAGCCCAGAAAAATACAATCATTCAGACGCTGATCCCATTGGGGCTGGACTACGACGTGGAGTTGGCCAAAACGGATCCCAAAGCGAACAAACTTCGTGCAGAGTTTGTTGGCGGGCAAGTTGGCAAGGAACTCGCCTATGACGGCAGTCTTGCTCTGCTGGCAGTGTGTATCGGCATTCTGATCTATTTGGCCATCCGTTTCGAGTGGCGCTTCGCCGTCGCAACCATTATTGCCAACTTGCACGACGTCGTGATCATTCTCGGGTTTTTTGCGTTTTTTCAGTGGGAGTTTTCGCTGCCGGTGCTTGCGGCCGTACTTGCGATCCTGGGCTACTCGGTGAATGAGTCGGTGGTCGTGTTTGATCGAGCGCGTGAAAACTTCCGCAAGATGCGCAAGGCGACGACGTCAGAGATTTTTGATGCCGCGATTACCGGTACGATTTCCCGCACGATCATCACCCACGGAACGACGCAGATGATGGTGTTGGCCATGCTGATTTTTGGCGGCCCAAGTCTTTTCTATTTCGCCCTGGCACTGACGATCGGGATTTGTTTCGGCATTTATTCGTCTGTACTGGTCGCCTGCCCGATTGCTCAATACCTTGGCGTGTCTCGAGAGGACTTTGTGAAACCGGTCAAAAAAGATGGTGACCCGGAAGTAATTTCGGCCAATCCCTGACCGGAAGGGATTTTGCTCGTGGAGTGGCTCGCCGCAGTCATCGACCTGATACTGCATCTTGATCGCTATCTGGCAGTCTGGATTGCTGCCTAGGGTGCCTGGATTTACGTCATTCTCTTTGTCATCGTCTTTGCCGAGACAGGGTTGGTCGTGGCGCCTTTCCTGCCTGGCGACTCGTTGCTGTTTATTGCCGGTTCGCTGGCCGCGCTCGGTAATATGAATGTGCATCTGTTGGTGTTATTGCTCTTCACGGCTGCGGTACTGGGCAATGTCTGCAATTACGAAATCGGCCACTACTTCGGCGCACGTTTTTTCGTGAACGACAAGGCTCGGTTTCTCAATCCGAATCACTTGGCACGTACGCACGCATTTTTTGAGCGCTGGGGTGCGGTGGCTGTGGTGCTCGCGCGTTTTGTACCATTCCTGCGGACCTATGTGCCCTTTGTGGCGGGCATGGCCAATATGACGCGCGCAAAATATATGGCCTACACTGTGTTCGGTGCAGCGACGTGGGTTGGGTCGCTGGTGTATCTCGGTTATTTCTTCGGCAACATGCCGTGGATCAAACAGAATCAGGGATTGTTGGTGATCGCCATCATTGGGCTGAGCATACTGCCGATTTTGATCGCGGGTGTGAAATCGAGATTCAACGGGCAGCGGCAGTCGTAGCAGGCCGGGTAAAACGCGCGTAGCCAATCGCCGCCAGGAAGAAAACGACGGACAGTACTACCTCCGCCAACGCAAGACCTGCAGACAAACCGAGATCCGACCAGGCACGTACGACGCCTTCAATAAAATAAAACAGCACGAACATTGATGACCACTGGTACGTGTATCGCTTACCCCGAAGAATACCGAACAGGGGTAGCAGTAGCGGGACCGCTTTTAACATCAGCCACGAGCCGCCCGGACGCAGCGGTGCCAAAGCGATCTCCCATACAAGACATAAGGTGATGAG
>JAJAYN010000610.1 GCA_026786225.1 Burkholderiales bacterium
GATCGCAAGGATTTGATTGGTAGGAGATCAGATTGTGAATGCACCAGAAAAGAATTCGACTCCGGTACCCTTGGCGTTCCTTTGGCGTTGAGAAACCCCAATCTACCAACCCCCTTCCCGCGCTGCGATCGAAAAAAGTGCCCGACCAAGTGCGCGAGCGGATTCGCTATTTGCACTTCAGCTTGCGTACTGAAGACGCCTATCTTTACCGGATTCGGTTCTACATTCGTTGACCGGGTATCCGCCATCCTGGCGAGATGGGCGCTGACGAGGTGCGGGCATTCCTGACCCATCTTGCCGTCGAGCGCAAGGTGTCCGTTTCAACGCACCGGGTGGCGTTATCGGCTCTGCTTTTCCTGTATCAAAAAGTTTTGTGTATTTAGCTGCCATGGCTCGATGGCCTGGAGCGTCCCACCGCACCACGCCGCTTGTCCAGTGTATTGACGGCCGACGAAGTTGGCGTGATCTTGTCGTGACTGTCCGGCCAGCACGCCCTGTTGGCGCGATTGCTTTACGGCACTGGTATGCGCATCAGCGAAGCGCTGCAGCTGCGCGTCAAGGATATTGATTTCGGGCAACGTGCAATCATTATTCGCGAAGCGAAGGGTTTCAAAGATCGCGCGGTAATGCTGCCAACGAGCTTGTCTGATCCGCTTCGCCTTCAACTCGATAATGCACGCGCGATATGGGCGCAGGATGTCACTGCGGGCAAGGCTGGCGTCTACATGCCGCAAGCGCTGGAGAAGAAGTATCCAAAGGCGGGCGCAAGCTGGGGTTGGTTCTGGGTCTTCCCGCAGGCGCAACACTCGACTGATCCGCGCACCGGAGTACGTAGACGGCATCATCTTTACGATCAAACCTTTCAGCGGGATTTCAAGCGCGCGGTTGAAGCGGCGGGCATTGTCAAGCCAGCAACACCGCACCCTGGCAGGGCGCGGCACCTGCTGCATCGGGTGCCCGTCGCGCCGGCGGTCGACATGTCGACCGAAATCCCGGCTCAACCCTTACGCCACTCCTTTGCAACCCACTTGCTGCAATCTGGTTACGACATCCGCAGCGTGCAAGAGCTGCTCGGCCACGCGGACGTCAAGACAACCATGATCTACACGCATGTGCTGAAGGTCGCTGGTCGCGGCGTCATCAGCCCACTAGATCGGATTTGACCTGCACCGCAGCCTGAGAGCCGACTAGCATCAACAATTGAAACCCTAATAACGGCGGGCACTTTCAGCCATTTATGCTCCAAACCGCCCGCCAATAGGGCGGTTTCATCCCGCGCTCTCAACCGTCCCAAACGCCTAATCCTCTCCGCCCCCGACTGCCGGCTGCGCCTTGGCAGCAGCAGCGCGGTTCTTGTCCCGCCCAAGCAAGCGCATCAACAATCCTTCCGCGTCATCCACATACGTATAGACCGCGGGCACCACGATCAAGCTCAGCAGGGTTGACGTCACCAGCCCGCCGATAACGGCTATGGCCATGGGCGAACGAAATGATGGGTCAGCACCGAAGCCCATCGCAATCGGCAGCATCCCAAAGCCCATTGCCAGTGTGGTCATCACGATCGGACGCGCCCGTTTGTGGCAGGCGTCGATCAATGCGTCGAACCGATTCAAACCGTGATCGCGCCGCGCCACGATGGCGTACTCGACCAGCAGAATGGAATTTTTGGTGACGACCCCCATGAGCATCAACAGGCCGATCAATGAAGGCATCGAGAAACTCTTGTTGGTAATCAAGAGTGCGACGAACGCACCGCCAATGGCTAGAGGAAGGGCGGCGAGAATTGTCACCGGCTGCAGAAAATCTTTGAATAGCAGTACCAGCACCGCATAGATGCACAGCACTCCGATGACCATCGCCAAGCCGAAGCTTGCGAACAGTTCACCCATCATCTCGGCGTCACCCAGCGGCACCTGGCGCACGCTATCGGGCAAGTTCACCACCGACGGTAGCGCCAGTGCTTTCGTTTGAACGTCGCCCAATTCCTGTCCGCCAAGTTCAACATCAAGCGTGATCTGGCGCGAACGGTTGAGCCGATCAATCTGCGCCGGGCCGCTGCCGATACTGACCTCTGCCACCTGCGAGAGCATCACTGGGCCATTCTTGCCCGGCACCTGCAAACGCTCGATCGCGGCGAGGTCGGCGCGGGTTGAAACCGGAAAGCGCACATTGATCGAAATCTGCCGCTCGCCGATATTGAATTTGGGCAGGTTCTGGCTGTAGTCACCGATGGTCGCCACGCGAATGGTTTCGCCAATGGCCACCGCGCTCACACCGAGATCCGCAGCCCGGGCAAAGTCGGGGCGCACCAGAATCTCCGGCCGCGACAAACTCGCCGATGACGAAACACCGCCGATGCCGGGCAGCGTGCGCAGTTCGCGTTCGACCGCATCGGCAGCCTTCAAGAGCGCATCGGGATCATCCGACTTCAGCACGAGCGGCATCTTTACGCCGGTGTCCTGCGGGCTGACCATGATGCGAACACCGGGCATATCGGCGAGTACCGTGCGCAATTTGGCTTCGACCGCTTGTTGATCAATCGAGCGTTCGCCACGATGCACCATCTGCACCGACAGCGCGGCCTTGCGTGCCTCCGGCGCCGCACCCGGCACAAATGCATCACCAGACAGGCCGCCGCCGATGGAACTGAACACGCTTTTTACTTCTTTGACCTGCATGATGGAGGCGCGTGCGCGTTCAGCCGCATTGAAAGTCTCGCTCAAGCTGCTGCCGGGCGGCAGTTCGAGGTTGACGACAGTCAGCGAGCGGTCCGCCGGTGGTACAAATCCAGTTGGCAGCAACGGCACCAGCATGATCGAGCCTGCGAAAAACAACGCCGACGCAATCGCAGTGATGTTGCGGTGACGGATACACCAGCTCACCGACTTCAGATAGCGGGTCATTATTGGGCCATCTACTTCTTCCATCACCTTCGGTGGTTTCAGAATGTAGGCCGACATCATCGGCGTGAGCAGACGCGCCACGACGAGTGACGCAAAGATGGCGATCACGGCCGTCCAGCCAAACTGCTTGAAGAATTTCCCAGCGATGCCCGACATAAACGCCGTGGGCAGAAAAACGGCGATGAGTGCAAACGTCGTTGCGATGACGGCAAGCCCGATCTCGTCGGCTGCCTCACGCGCCGCTTCGAGCGGTGATTTACCCATACGCAAGTGTCGCGCGATGTTCTCGATCTCGACGATGGCGTCGTCAACGAGGATGCCGACCACCAGCGCCAGCGCGAGCAGGGTGACGGTATTGAGGGTGAAGTCGAACAGGTACATGCCGAGGAATGTCGGGATGATCGATAGCGGCAGGGCGGATGCGGCGACGAGGGTTGAACGCCAGTCGCGCAGAAAGAACCAGACGACGATGACCGCGAGGAGTGCGCCTTCGAGCAACAGCCACATCGAGCCGCGGAAGTTGTCATCCACTGCCCACGACGTATCGATGGTCTCGTCGATCTTGATCGTCGGATACGCCTTGCGCAGTTCGTCAACGGCCACACGTACTTTCTTGGCCACGTCAATTTCCGATGCGCCTTTGGCGCGGCTAACCTCAAACGCGACCACTCGCACGCCATCAGCGAGCGCCAGCGCGCGTTGTTCGGCGACGGTATCGATCACCTTCGCTACTTGATCTAGACGCACTCGGCGTCCGTCGGCGAGCGGGATATCGAGCGCCGCGAGTTGCGCGACGGTTTGTACCGTGGCGATGGTACGTACCGCCTGCTCTGCGCCGCTGACATCGCCGCGCCCGCCGGGGACTTCCTGTTGGGTGCGGCGTAGCTGGTGCGAGACGTCTGCCGCCGTTGCACCGAGCGCCGACATCCTCGCTTGATCGAGCTCGATCAGTACTTCGCGGGTAACACCGCCGAGCCGGGAAACTCTGCCAACTCCCTTCACCGACAGCACGCTTTTGGTTGCGGTGTTATCGACAAACCAGGAGATCGCCTCTTCGTCCATCGACGTCGACGAGACCGAGAACGTGACGACCGGCTTGCCCGCCGTCGAGACCTTGGAGACGACAGGGTCACGAAGCTCCGCCGGTAAGTCAGCACGAATCTGGCTGACGGCGTCGCGCACTTCGTTGGTCGCTTCAGCAGCGTTTTTTTCCAAAACGAACTCGACATTGACGGTGGCAGCACCGTCGAGAATGTTGGTGTAAATATTCTTCACGCCTTGCACCGTGGCAACGGCATTCTCGATCTTGCGCGCGACTTCGGTCTCAAGTTGTGCCGGTGCCGCACCGGGCAGAGTGGCGACCACCGTTACCATCGGCAGCTCGATGTCGGGAAAATCCTGAACACCCGACTTGAAAAAGCTCACCATCCCTGCGAAGGTGAGCAGGATGAAAAACACGATTGAGGGGATCGGATTTTTAATCGCCCAGGTTGAAAAATTCATCTTGGATCCCCGCTATTTTTTTGCAGCGGTGGATGCGGGTACGGGCGCAACCGCAGCGCCAGCGGCGACTACGCGTACTAAATCGCCATCCTTGAGGAATCCCGCACCAGTCGATGCCACCGCGCTGTCTGCCGAGACACCGCTCTTGATTTCAATTCGATCCGCAACACGGCGACCAGTGACCACCTTGATCTGCTTGACGCGTTCATCTTTGCCGATTGCGAATACATATGAAAACCCATCGCGCACGACGACCGCTTGCTGCGGCAAGGTGAGCCCGCTCGATTCAGGGAGGGTAAATTCGCCGCGCGCAAACATGCCGGCTTTGGCTGTTTTGCCCGGCACAAGATCGACGTAGACCTGGACGTTGCGTGTCATCGGGTCCACGGTCGGCGCGACCATGCGTACGGTGCCCGCAACGGTTTCGCCAGCGGGCGTGATGACCCGCGCCTTCTGACCAACACTGATGTTCGACAATTCCGATGCCGTCACTTCTGCGCGCCACTCCAAACGGTTGCGACGCACCATCCGAAATAGTTCCTGACCGGCCTGCACGACCGCGCCAACTGTCGCCAAACGCGCAGAAATCGTCCCGTCATCCGGTGCCAACAATCGCGTTTGCGTCAAGCGCACTTGCTGAACCTTCGCAAGCGCTTTGGCTGCGAGCAGCCGTGCGTCGGCCGTCTTCGCGGCCGTGGTGAACTGCTGAATTTGCTGTGCCGACATCGCACCAGTTGCATCGAGCAACTTTGCGCGATCGGCGTTGGCTTGCGCTTCGGCAAGCGCCGCTTCTGCTTCGGCGACGTTGGCCTTGCTCTGCGCGAGTTCCGCTTCCACGGTTTCAGTGGCAAAGGTCGCGAGCACCTGGCCTTTTTTGACGACGTCACCGATATTGGCGCGAACGTCGTTGATACGAAGGCCGTTGATCTCGGCGCCGACAATCGCTTCTTGCCAGGCAGCAATATTGCCGCTGGCACCAAAGCTCGCACTTAGCGAGGCACTTTGCGGCTGGATGCTGGTGACAGTCAGCGCCGGTTTGCCGGATTTTTCGGCTGCCGCCTTGTCATCGGCCGCACGGACCACCGCGCTTGTCACGATGAGTGCCGCCGTGGTGAGCAAACCCAGCGTACCGATGATCAGGAATTTGTGCGGCTTTTGTATCGCGATGTATGTTTTGAGTTTTGGCATGAGGGGTTTCATCATTTCTAAATTCAATTCTTGAAGTCTGTTGATCAGTTGGCTGCAACGGCAGCGTTTGTGTCGCGCCAACCACCGCCGACGGCCTTGTATAGCGCAATCCAGTTGGTGAGGCGGTCGCGCGTCACGCCGACAGCACTGCCTTGAGCGACCACGACTGCGCGGCGCGCTTCCTCAAGTTCCGTGAGACTCCCGGCACCGAACTTGACGCGCGCCTCAGCGGCAGCCAAAAACTGTTGGTAGCCCTTGAGAGCGGCCACCACATCGGCCTCGCGTTTGGTTGCGCTGTCCAGCCGCACCAGCGCTTCTTCAACTTCAAGAACTGCACGCAAAACGCGGCCCTTGTACGTCGCCAGCGACTCTTCATAGGTGGCTTGCCTGAGTCGAACTTGCGCCGCGCGTTGGCCTTCATCAAAGATTGGCAGTGTTAATCCCGGACCGTAGCTCCAC
>JAJAYN010000611.1 GCA_026786225.1 Burkholderiales bacterium
GTATACGGTGCCGCCGCCAGACCCGTCGCCAGCAGCGTATAGCTTTGATCGGGGCTGCCGTCTACCACGCACACGACACGGATGCCGCCGTTGACCTGTCTGTTCAGTTGCGCAAACCGTTCGAGCAACGCGGGAATGTTTTCCTCGTTGCGATAGACCGGCACGATCACGCTACATTCAGCGGTCATATCAAGGCTTGAAGCGGTTGCAGGCGTCGATGACATGCACAATTTCCTCTTCACGCAGGGCAGGGTGGCAAGGCAGGGTAAGAATCTCGTCGGCCAGTTTCTCTGTCACAGGAAGATGCGTGGACGCAAATCGATTTGCAAACATCGGCTGGCGATGGTCGGGCAGCGGATAGTGAATATCGGTTTGCACCCCCGCATCCAGCAGATGCCTCGCAAGCTGCGCACGATGCGGTGTCCGAACGATATAGAGATGGACCACGTCCGACGCGGCATCGCGGCGCTCGGTGGCGATATGTGCGTTGTGAATGCCTTCAAAGTAGCGCCGCGCAACCGAGCGCCGCGCATCGTTTTGCCGGTCCAGCCAGCCCAGTTTTACGTTGAGCAGTGCCGCCTGCATCTCATCGAGGCGCGAATTGCGCCCGCCGGGAAGTTCGCAATGATACTTGCGGCCCCAGCCGTACTGGCGCAGTTGGCGGGCGCGGTCGGCGAATGATTTTTCGTTCGCGACGATGGCGCCGCCATCACCCAGTGCACCCAGGTTTTTGGTGGGGTAGAAACTGAAACAGCCGATGTCGCCGAACGAGCCAGCGTGCTTGCCGTTCAGGCGTGCACCATGGGCCTGTGGGCAGTCTTCGATCACGACGCTACCTGCCGCACGTGCGACGCCGACCAGCTCTTCAATGGCCGCCAGCCGTCCGTAAAGATGCGTCACGATCACCGCGCGTGGCCGTTGTGCGAGCGCGGTTTTCAGCGACGTGACGCTCATGCACATGGTCACCGCATCAACGTCGACGAACACGGGTTCGGCTGCGCAGGCGGTAATGGCGATGGTGGCGTACATGCCGGCATTGGCGGTGGTGACGACTTTGTCGCCCGGCAGTATTCCCGCCGTGCGCAACGCGATCTCCAGCGCGTCCGTGCCATTGGCGACGCCGACACAATGCGCGGCCCCGCAATAGTCCGCAAAGTCGCGCTCGAATGTCGCCGCCTCCTCGCCGAGCACGTACCAGCCCGATGCGATAACCCGCTCGTATGCGCCGCGAAGCGCATCCAGCCCGGCGCGATCAATTCTCGCGAGGTCGTTAAGCGCAATCATTGAAGGACGGCTGCGGGAAGTGGCATATGAGTGAATGGTGAAAACAGGTTTGTGCGAGCGGCCAAGAGCGTCGGTAGTATGCCACCAACCGCACGTAACGTTGAAGGCGCAACGGTGGTGCAGGGCGTGGCGACAAGTAGGTCTGAGGCGAAAAGTCAAGCACTGGTGCGGCTTCGCAGCTATTTTGGCCACACGCCTCACCAGTGCTGGAGTTTTAAAATGCGCCAATCGGATTTCGCATGACGCCGATGCCTTCAATTTCCGTTTCCAGCAGATCGCCTGCCGCCATGAACTCGGGTGGCGTGCGCGCGTAGCCGACGCCCTCAGGCGTGCCGCTGGAAATGATGTCGCCCGGCTCCAGCGTCTGGCCGAGCGACAGATCGTGGATCAGCCGCGGCAGTTTGAAGTAAAGGTGTTTGGTGTTGGAGTCCTGCTTGGTGACGCCGTTGACCCGGCAGGTGAGATGCAGGTTGGTGTGCGCCAGTGCGTCAGCGGTGACGATGCAGGGCCCCATCGGGCAGGTGCCATCGAGACTCTTGCCCTTGTCCCATTGCCCGCCGTGGCGGCGCTGGATGTCGCGCCATGTGACGTCGTTGATGACGGTATAGCCAAACACATGATTCATCGCGTCGGCCTCAGCGATATTCTTGCCGCCTTTGCCGATGATGACACCGAGCTCAACTTCCCAATCGAGTTGCGTGGAGACGTCGGCATCAAACGGAATGACATCGTAAGGGCCGTTTACGGCCGTGGGTGCTTTGGAAAAAAATACCGGCCACGTCGGCAGCACACCGTCGTCCTGCATCTTCGCGCCGCCCTCTGCGAAGTGTTCCAGATAGTTCCAGCCAACACAGAATACGTTTTTCAATGGCCGCGGAATGGGTGCTTTCAACAATGCCTTGTTGAGCATGATCGGTGCCGTCTTTGGGTGGGCTTCGATTTCGCGCAGCAGCACCATCGTGGCCTCGCCGCCTTTGATGATGTCGAGCATCGTATTCACGTTGGCTGTGGCACTACGTGCACGCACTTCCGCAGCGATATCGAGCACCTGATCCCTGCTGATCTGGATGCCGGTATTGAGCGCTTGTGAGTCGAGCATTTGATAGGTGACGAGGCGCATAGTTTTATCCAAAGAGTTGTTCGAGATTGGCCAGCGGATGGTTATCCGCCTTCCAGCGTGGCGCGAAAAAGGCAGCGACCGTTTCCGGCTCCAGGTCAGCCAGTGTCGCCGGGTTCCAACGCGGCTGATTGTCCTTGTCGAGAATCACCGCACGAATACCTTCCATCAGGTCGCCGTGCTCGAAGCAGTGATAAACAATGCCAAGCTCCATGCGAAAGCACTCCGCGAGCGTCATCTTGCTACCGCGATTGAGCTGGCGGCGGGTAACTTCGAGCAAGGTGGGGGAGCGGGTCTTGAGCAGCGCAGCGGTTTTGCCTGCCCACGGCTGGAACGTGGGCAGTGATTCGCTTTCGAGCGAGGCGATCATTTCTGCAACACTTTTCTGCGGTGCGAAATGCTGATCGATTGCCGATTGCAATGGTGCCAGCGTACTGGGCTCTGCGGGTTCGCTCGCGTAGGCATCTATCAATGCAGCAATGTCGTTGGCGGGTCTGGTGGACCACTTGTGTGCGTCCAATTGTGCGACCAGCGTTGCGATGGCCTCGGTCGTCATGAAGCGATCAGCCAGGTTCGCGTACAGCGCATCGGACGCCTTGATCATTTGTCCGGTCAGGCCGAGGTACTGTCCCACTTTTGAACGCGAGAGGAAGTAGCTCCCACCAACGTCGGGGAACAACCCGATCCCGGTTTCGGGCATGGCCATTTTTGTCTTGGGCCCGACAACACGGAAACCCGAGCCCTGCGAAATTCCCATGCCGCCCCCCATGACAATGCCATCAAGCAGGCAGATGACGGGTTTCACGTAGCGGTGCAATTGGTAATCGAGGCGATATTCATCAATGAAGAAATCGTGATGCAGCGTGCCGTTGTTGCGTGCGCTGTCGCGCAAGGCGCGAATGTCGCCACCGGCGCAAAACGATTTCTCACCGGCACCGCGCATCACCACCGCGTTGATCGCATCGTCCGTCGACCACTGCGTGAACAAGGTCGCCATCGACAAGACCATCTCGTACGAGAGGGCGTTGAGCGCCTGCGGACGATTGAGTGTCAGGTGTGCAACCCGGTTTCTGATGTCGACAGTGATTTCGCCGTTGGCGTGTTGTTGCATGTGCGATAAGGGAAATAAATCAAGAAACTCCTCCCTTTTCTAAAGGGAGGCTGGGAGGGATTTTCGGCAGCAACAAACAGGTGCCGCATAAATTCTAAGACCGAAAAATCCCCCTTAGTCCCCCTTTTGCAAAGGGGGAAGCACTTCGTTTACAGGAAATGGAAATGCATCAGATATCAATTGTTCTTCCACTGCGGCTTGCGCTTTTCCAGAAACGCCGCAACACCTTCTTTTTGATCGTCAAAGTCGAAA
>JAJAYN010000612.1 GCA_026786225.1 Burkholderiales bacterium
ATATTGTGCGCGAGATGTACAGCCAAGGCGAATTGCAGAAACTGCTCAATTCAGAGGTGGGTTGATGGCGTTGAAACGGATGATGAACGGGGCGCCCATTCAACGGGGTTGCGGTATTTTCGCCACCAAGACGGTGGGCCCGTTTGCCGGAGATTGCGATGCCGAAAATAGCAGAAATTGAAGACACGCCCAATCCGAACGCGGTGAAGTTCACCCTCAAGGAACCGCTAACCTGGGGGATAACGCGCTCATATGAAAACGCCGGGCAGGCGAAGGACGATGCGCTCGCTACCGCGTTGTTCGACATCGAGCATGTAAGCAATGTGTTTTACGTCGATCGCTGGCTCACGGTCACACAGGACGGTGAAGCCGACTGGCCGGAATTGGTGCGCAAAGTCGCCGAACCGATCCGCGCCGCGCCGGCGGCGGATGCGCAAACAGCGGCCACAGTGGCAGCGGCGGCCACGGCCAATGCCGACCTCAGTCCCGCAGACCAGCAGCGCCTCGATGCGATCAACACGCTGCTTGATGAGCAGATCCGTCCCTATCTGCAAAACGACGGCGGCGACCTTCACGTGGTCGGCCTCGACGGCAACCAGCTCAGCGTGCACTATCAGGGCGCGTGCGGCACCTGTCCGAGCTCGATTTCCGGCACGCTCAGGGGCATCGAGAATCTGCTGAAGTCGATTGAACCGGACATCGAAGTCGTGGCGGTTTAGGTCTGAAATCGGCAGTTGACCGATCACACGATCAACAAATTTTATCCGGCTTTACGCACTGAACCGAATCCCTATGCCGCTCGTTTGGGCGGCGCATGTCCATGACCGCCATGCATGAAGACATGCATCCGCTGACACGCCAGCATCAGCAAGTAAGGCGCAACGCCCAATGCATGCCCTAATGCTCGTGAAGCACGTAGAAGCCGACAATGGCAACCAGCGTGATGGCAGCACCTTTCCTGGCGACATGCGTGCGCGCAACCACGCGGACGATCCGGTCGGGCGACATGCTGTCATGGCTGTACATGGTTCTTCCTTTGCCAATTGTGATGCTCGACCCGTCAGCATTCCGAATACCTTACGTCGCCATAGCGGCGCTGGTTTGATCTGCGCCAAACCAGATGAGCGCGGCGAGGGCAAAGCAACAGCACTGCATATTGGAAATAACCATTACGCAATGTGCGGTGGCGCACGGAAATGCCCGTCGAGGCAAAGTAGCATCGACGTGTTTCTTAACTTTTCAGGAGAACAGACATGTCAGCGACTAATAAGCTTCAGGATGCGGTCCGGTTTGGTAGACAAGTCAGCGCTGCGGCCATCGCTGCGGTAATTTTAAGTTCTTCATTTCTCGGCAATGCGCTTGCCGCCGACAAAGCTGCGCCCGTGCCAATGGGCTCAATGGACATGCACAAGTCGATGATGAGCGGCATGAAAAGCATGGAGTCGATGAAAGGCTCAGGCGACGTCGACCACGATTTTGCGATGATGATGAAGATGCATCACCAAAGCGCCCTGGACATGGCCAATATCCAGCTCCAACAGGGCAAAGACGCCAAGATGCGCAGCATGGCCAAGGACATCATCAAATCCCAGACAAAAGAGATCAAAGCATTCGACAAGTGGCTGGCAAAGAATGAGAAGCCTATGAACATGCCGATGTCGAAATCAAAATAGACTCCGCTGGGCGCAGCCATATCGCTCAGGCGAAATGGCGATGGTGAAGTAAGTCGTCTTATCGCTCTCGCCAATGCTGGAGCGCCGCGCCTAATGGCGATCTGCGTTGTTGCTACCGACACGACAAGTCAGTGCGGATGGCGGTGATGGATATCCGGGAAATGCGCATGACTGTGCTTGTGCGGCGCATGTTGATGGGGATGTACATGCGGTTTCGTATCATCCCAAGGAAAATCGTGGGCGTGCTGATGATGGTCGTCGTGGTCGTGGTCGTGGGTGTGATCCAGCGGCTCATGCGAATGTTCGTGGCCGTGGGTTTCCGTCAGATGCAACCATACGCCCAGCGCCATCAATCCCGCCGCAATCCAGAAATTAGGCGAGGGCGTTTCAGCGAAAAAGGCGATGGCCACTGCAGCACCAATGAAAGGTGCTGTTGAAAAATAAGCACCGGTGCGCGCCGTGCCGAGACCGCGCAAAGCCATCACGAACGAGACGAGGCTGATGCCGTATCCCGCGAGGCCCACCACCATCGCCAGCAGAACGCTATTTGTGGCGGGCAGTGAGGCCCCAAGCATAAACGCCAGTGCGGTATTGAAGCCGCCCGCCACCAACCCCTTCACGGCGGCGATCAATAGTGCGTCGGAAGCAGACACCTTGCGCGTGAGATTGTTATCGATGGCCCAGCAAAGACATGCCGCCGCCACGGCGAGCGGACCGGTCCAACCCGCGCCGGCGTCGGCATGACCGCTCCAGGACAGCACCACGCCGCCCGCCACGATTGCGGCCATCCCCAGTACGATGCGCCGGTCCGCGTTTTCCCGGAACACCACCCACGCGAGTACGGCAGTGAGCACGGCTTCGAGATTCAACAGTAAGGACGCGGTGGCGCCGGATGTCGAGGTCAACCCAACCATGAGTGCGACCGGACCAAGAATGCCGCCGAAGAACACGGCACCGAGGAACCACGGCCACTCTGCGCGAGTGAAGCCCGACGGTAGCCAGCGCCGATCTCGAATGAGCCGCGCAATGGTCAGCCCCAGCCCGCTGCCCAGATACAGCAGGCCGGCCAGCAACAATGGCGGCAAATCGCCAACCAGCGATTTGGCCAGCGGTGTGCTCGCGCCAAACAAAGCGGCAGCGGCAAGGGCATGGAGTATGGCCAGGTTCATTTGCGTTTTTCTTGTGTCGGTCGTTGTCGATTCAGTTTATCGCGAAGGAAAGGACCAATTGCCTTGCGCCGATTGCGTTTCGCAAGAAAGCTAGTACTGGCGCGGCTTTTCAGGCCTTATGTGCCCGAAAGGCCCGTCCCTGCTTGAGTATTCCGCCGCCCTCAAACCCTCAATAGTCTGTCGCCGGGACGCCAGAGTCTCACGACTTCACAGGCGATAACGTAACAGGACTTCCCGAAGACAGCCGGGCCACACGTCGCGTGCGCCTGCGCATCAGCAGGTAAACCGCGGGAACGACAAACATCGACAGCAGGGGCGCCGTAATCATTCCGCCCACCATCGGCGCGGCGATGCGCTGCATGACCTCGGAGCCGGTACCGGTCCCTACCATGATCGGAAACAGTCCTGCGAGGATGACGGCCACTGTCATGGCCTTGGGCCGAACCCGCAGCACAGCGCCTTCGCGAATTGCTGCCAGCAGTGCGGTGCTGTCGTCGTGTCCGAGCGCGAGTTGTTTTTCCCAAGCGTGTTTCAGGTAGAGCAGCATGATCACGCCGAATTCTGCCGATACGCCAGCCAGCGCAATAAAGCCTACCGCGCTGGCCACCGACATCGCATATCCAAGCAGATACATCAGCCACAGCCCGCCGACCAATGCGAACGGCAGCGTGGCCATGATGAGCACAGCCTCGTCGAAGCGCTTGAAGGTGAGATAGAGCAGCACGAAGATGATCAGCAGCGTGAATGGGACGACGATCTTCATTTTTGCGCTGGCCCGCTCCAGGTATTCAAACTGCCCCGACCACGCGATCGAGTAGCCGGGCGTGACTTTCACGTCTTTGGCGACGGCGTTGCGCATGTCGTCCACCACCGATTGCAGGTCGCGCCCGCGAATGTCGACATACACCCAGCCCGACAGGCGCGCGTTCTCGCTTTTCACCATCGGCGGGCCATCGGTGATTTTTACTGAGGCGACGGTCGAGAGCGTGATCTGGGCACCACGTTCGGTGACGATCGGCAGGTTGCGCAGGTTTTCGACCGAGTCGCGGATCTCGCGTGGATAGCGCACGCTGATCGGGAATCGTTGCAGCCCTTCGACGGTCTCGCCGATATTGTCGCCGCCGACGGCTGCCGAGACGAGGCTCTGCACGTCGGACACGTTCATGCCGTAGCGCGCCGCAGTGAGCCGGTCGATGTTGATATCGACGTAACGTCCGCCGGTGAGGCGCTCGGCCAGCGCCGAGGTCACACCCGGCACATTCTTTACCACGCGCTCGATTTCTCCAGTGATGCGCTCGATCTCGTTGAGATTTGCGCCGGCAACCTTGATGCCGACAGGGCTCTTGATGCCGGTGGCGAGCATGTCGATGCGATTTCGGATGGGCGGCACCCACAGGTTGGCCAGCCCGGGAATTTTCACCGTGCGGTCCAGTTCCTCGATCAGTTTCGCCGTGGTCATGCCAGGCCGCCATTGCTCGCGCGGCTTGAACTGGATGGTGGTCTCGACCATTTCCAGTGGCGCGGGATCGGTGGCGGTTTCGGCGCGGCCGATCTTGCCGAACACGCGCCGCACTTCGGGGACGGTCATGATGAGTTTGTCGGTCTGCTGGAGGATTTCTGCGGCCTTGCCGGACGACAATCCCGGCAGCGCCGATGGCATGTAGAGCAGGTCGCCTTCATCCATCTGCGGCATAAATTCGCCGCCCATTTGCGTTGCTGGATAGATGGTGGCGATAAGAATCGCGAAGGCGATGGCCAGCGTGGATTTTGGGAACGCCAGTACCTTGTCCAGCAACGGGCGGTAGAGCGCGATCAGTCCCCGGTTCAGCGGGTTCTTGTGCTCGTCCGGAATCTTCCCCCGTATCAGATAGCCCATCAGCACAGGGATCAGCGTGACGGCCAATCCGGCTGAAGCGGCCATGGCGTAACTCTTGGTGAACGCCAGCGGGGAGAACAGGCGGCCTTCCTGCGCTTCGAGCGTGAACACCGGGATGAATGAGAGCGTGATGATGAGCAGCGAGAAGAACAGGGCGGGGCCGACTTCGGCGGCGGCCTCTGCGATGACGGCCCAATGGCTGTCGCCGCTGAGTTTTTCGCCTGGATGCTGGTGATGCCAGGCTTCTATGTGCTTGTGCGCGTTTTCGATCATTACCACCGCTGCATCGACCATCGCGCCGACGGCAATCGCAATGCCGCCCAACGACATGATGTTCGCATTCACGCCCTGGTAGTGCATCACGATGAACGCCATCAATACGCCCAGCGGCAGCGAGATGATCGCCACAAATGCCGAGCGCAGGTGGAACAGGAACACGAAACACACCACCGCCACCACGATGAATTCCTCGATCAGTTTGCTGGTCAGATTGTCGACCGCGCGATTGATGAGGTCCGAGCGGTCGTAGGTCGGCACGATTTCGATGCCCGCCGGCAGTCCGGGTTTGAGCTGCTCGAGCCTGGCTTTCACCGCCGCAATCGTTTCCAGCGCGTTCTTGCCTGAACGCATGATGATGATGCCGCCGACGACTTCGCCTTCGCCATTGAGTTCGGCGATACCGCGGCGCATCTCCGGCCCCACCTGAATGCGCGCCACGTCTTTCAGCAGCACCGGCACGCCTGCCTCGGTGGTCTGCAGCGGAATGGTCCGGAAGTCGTCCAGCGTTTTCAGATAACCGCCAACCCGCACCATGTACTCGGCTTCGCCCAGTTCCAGTACCGAGCCGCCGGATTCGCGGTTGGCGTTCTGGATCGCCGTGATGACCTTGCTGTGGCTGATGTTGTAGGCGCGCAGGCGATCAGGATCGAGCACCACCTGGTATTGCCGGACCATACCACCGACGGTGGCGACCTCGGCAACGTTGGGCAGGGTCTTCAACTCGTACTTCAGGAACCAGTCCTGTAGTGCGCGCAATTCGGAGAGATCATGCTTGCCGCTACGGTCGACGAGCGCGTACTCGTACACCCAGCCCACGCCGGTGGCGTCCGGGCCGAGCGCGGGCTTTGCGCCTTGCGGTAGCCGCGATTGCACCTGGTTCAAATATTCCAGCACGCGCGATCTCGCCCAATACAGATCGGTGCCGTCGTCGAACAGGATGTAAACAAACGAGTCGCCGAAGAACGAGTAACCGCGTACCGCCTTGACGCCCGGCACCGAAAGCATGGTGGTGGTGAGCGGATAGGTGATCTGGTTTTCAACGATTTGCGGTGCCTGACCCGCATAGGTCGTGCGGATGATGACCTGCACGTCGGACAAGTCGGGCAGGGCATCGAGTGGTGCGCGGCTGACCGACCACACGCCCCACGCCGCAATCGCGACGGTCGCCAGCAGGACGAGGAAGCGGTTGACGATCGACCAGCGTATCAGTTTGGCAATCACTTGCCGACCCCCGCTCCAAGCTGGATACGCGCCAGTGCTAATTCACCTTGCGGGCTTTGCACAAGTTCGAATGACACGGTGCTGCCGACTTTCACCTCGGCTGGCACGCCCGATTTGGGGAGCTTGTAGGCCATCGTCATGGCGCCCATCTTCAGTGTCGGGATGGCGCCATGGGATAGCGTCATGTCGTCCTTGCCGATGGCTTCCACCTTGCCTTCACCCTTGTGCGTGACGACCGTGGCTGCGGCCTGTCCGGGTGCGCCATCTGTCATACGCGTGCCGGTGGCTTTCAGGCTCGCTTCGGAGTCGATCAGAAATTGCCCCGACAGCACCACGCTCTGGCCTGCGGTGAGTCCGCGCCTGATTTCCGTCATCTCGCCGGCCTCGGTACCGATCTCGACATCGACCGGCGTGAACTGCGGCTTGCCGTCGCGACCCGCATTCGATACTAGCACCACGCTGCGCCTACCAGTCTGGATCACGGCTTCCGATGGAACCAGCAGCACTTGCTGCGTCGGCGACGCGTTGACGTTGATGGTCGCAAACATGCCCGGCGCAAGGCGTCCCTTTGGATTTGCGATTTCGATACGCGCTTTCAGCGTACGCGTGGCGGCGTTGACTTCCGGCAACAGCGCGGTCACCCGTCCAGTAAATACCTCACCCGGAAAAGCCAGTACGCTTGCCTCGACGGCACTACCGAGTTTCAGCCAGGCGACCTGCGTTTCCGGCACGTCGGCGTTGATCCACACCGATTGCAGTCCATTGATGCGAAACAGCGGTGTGCCGGGCATCACGGTCATGCCCTCGCGTACAGAAAGCTCGCCGATGACGCCGCTCACCGGCGCGGTCAGTGTGATGCGCGGACGTGTCTTGCCGTCAGCATCGATGGCCGCGAGGGTAGCCTCGGGCATGCCCAGCACATTGAGGCGCTGCCGCGCGGCCTGGCGCAACGCAGTATTTGCTTGCGGGCTGTTTTTCAGCGCGAGGTACTCTTCCTGCGCGGCGGACCACTCAGGCGCGAGTATTTCGGCCAGTGGCTGACCCTTGGCGACGGCATCGAGCGGCGCGCGCACGAACAGCTTTTCGATAGTGCCGCTGACCCGCGCCTGCACCATCACCACGGCACGCTCGTCAAAGGCCACCGCGCCGACCACCTGTACCTTCTTGTTGATCGATCCGCTCGTTACCAGCGCGGTGCGTATACCGAGATTCTGCACCACACGCGGGCTGATTGTCACCGAGCCAGTGTCGCCGCCATCGTCGCTGAAAACCGGCTGCAACATCATGTCCATGAAGGGGGATTTGCCCGGCTTGTCGAAGCGTTGCAGGGGATACATCGGGTCGATGTAAAAGAGCGGTTTCTTGTCGGTCGCGTTTGCGACTACAGGCGCCACAGGCGGCGAACGATGTCCACCAAGCCAGATCCCGGCGACAACGCCTGCAACGACGAGCCCAATCGCTGCGAGGCCAAAAATCAGGGTTCTGTTCATGATTAATCCTTCGCGTCCGACAGCAGAAAATTGAGTTGCGCCCACGCGCGTGCCAGGTCGGCCTGGGCGGTCAGGTGATTCATGCGGGTTTCGATTTCGCCTTTGCGCGCCTCCAGTACGGGCGCCAAGTCGCCTTTGCCGCCGCGATACGAAGCCAGTGCCACGGCGGTACGTTCTTGCGCCAGCGGCAACAGCTCGGCCCTGTAACGCTGCAGGCGCGCCTTGGCGGCGTCCCAGTCGGCGAACATGGTTTCGATTTCCGCGGCGTGAATGCGCCGCGCGTCCTCGGCTTGCGCGCGTACCTGCTCGACGAGAGCCAGTTTGGACGCGATGGCAGGGTCCTGGCGGCGGCTCTGGAAGATCGGCAGGTCGATGCGCACGCCAATAGAGAGCATGTTCGAGTAGGACGGTCCGCGCTGGGCGAACGCGACTTCGAGCGACCAATCCGGGCGCTTGGCCGCATCGGCCAGCGCCATCTCGCTGGAAGCCATGGCCTGCAACGGCGCAAACATGGCGAGGTGCGGATGCGCCTCAAGATTGCTGGTCAGATCTCGGTGGGAATGCGATAGTTCATCAAACGCGGGTGGTGATTTCAGCGGTTGGCGGGCTGCTTGTCCAATCCAGCGCGCCAGATTCGCGTTGGCTCGCGCGATGTTGCGCTCAGCCTCGGTAGTGCGGTCGGCGAGCTGGGCAACGGCAAGGCGCGCGGCAAACGGGTCGGTAGCCTGGCCTTTGCCGCCAGCGAAAGTCGCGTGAGAGGCCGTGACCTGCAATTCGCCTTCGCGCGCGAGCTCTTTGACCAGATCCAGCTGGCGCTCGGCAAAGTAGCGCTCTATCCACGCCAGCGCGACATCGCGGCGCAGATTCAGTTTGTTGAGTGCGAGGATGGCAGTTTCTTTTTGCACCTCTGCGCCAGCCCGGTCGCTGCGTAATTTGCGCTTTTCATCTCGCATAAATTCCTGCATCAAACCGATCTTGCGCATCGTCATGAAGTCGCGTGTGAGGTTGTATTTGTCCGCACCATCAGTGGGGATATTGTCGATGCCGAGGATGAGCTTGGGATCAGCGAGTTCACCCGCGCCAACGCTCGCCTGTTGTGCAGCGCGTAACGTGGCGGCTTGCGCGTCGATTTGCGGCGCGTCGCCGCTGGCGATGCGTTGCGCTTCGACGAGCGACAGTGCGGCTGCTGCGGGACGGACAAGCGTGGCAAGCGCAAAGGCCAGCACGGACAAGCGAAACAGACGCGAACGGGTAGAGAAATACATGACCACCTCCGGCAAGAATGAAAAAGCCGGACTCCGACGGAGCCTGGCGCTCAAGCGTTGCGGGTGATCAGATGCGGAAGCAGCAGTTGCGAATGGCGTGCGGCGGGGCGGTGGCGTTACGCAGCGAAGGCACGGCTACAGGCGCATCGCGCGATGTGGCCGGTTGCATCGTCAGCGTCAGCGCGGTTTCAAACGAGACCGATGCCGGCGATTGTGGTGAATCGTTGACGTTCTGCTGCCCGTTCTCGCAATGCTTCTTGCAAAGGGCAGGGGAACCCGTGTCGCGTTCACCTGCATCCGGCGCGGACGCACTCACCGTCGCAACAGCGCCGTCGAGCCCCTGAAACTGCATCGGGCACGCGTAAGCGGCCACGGCCAATTGCGCGAAGACCATGGCGACCATGCTGAACAGGCTGACGATTTTGCGGGTGAGATGAGTCATTACGACGGTTTGGACCATGATGTTGCGAAAACGTTACGACGACACAATAGCTGAAGTGTGGCGGAGTTGTTTGATTTGCGTCAAATTGGCAGCCACTTGGTGCGTCGGAGAAACACCAGCATTGGCGGGCATTGTGGCGGCATTCTGCCCCGGAAGGCGCGCCAGCGCTTGTGTATTGTGTATTGCGATTAAGGACTTCTCATTCCATCTTTAGCCGAAAAAGGCTATTGGACGGTCCGTCAAGTCGAACGCCAGTCCATGTGGGGTGAGAAACCTGCCGCTGTTCGTGTTGCAAGACAACAGCAGGTTTCAGTGCATTCGTCAGGGTTGTTGCCGACGCGCCGCCTGGAAGCTGTAGACGTAAGAAAATTCGGCGTGCGCGTGTTGAGACAAGTTACATGGCCGGCCGCAGTGCGCCGCCCTTCGAACTATCGATTTTAAAGGCCGGTGTCTGCCGATACGTAAATCCGCGCCACAGCCATTCCATCGGGCCATAGCGGAAGCGCGATAGCCACCATGTGCTGAGGATAATCTGTGCGCCAAATACGACTGCCACAAATATCATCTGCTGGCCACGCGGCATGCCCCAATGGCCCATGGCATAGCCGTAAAAATAGATACTGCAGATCAGCGACTGTGTCAGATAGTTGGTCAACGCCATGCGGCCAACGGGTGCCAGGATACGAATCTTTGCGAAGATCGTACTGCTGTGCAGCATCAACACCACCAGGCCAACGTAGCCCAGACATGCCGGCAAGTTACCCAGTGTGGTGAGGCCACGCGCGAACTGGAAGCCGTCGTAGCGATCTCCGGCGACATGCGAGACCGCGATCAGGCTTCCCAGCAAGCCGAGGCCAATGCCAGCGGGCAAGCCGATCCAAGCCAGTTTGCGGAAGAATGCCAAATGCGCACCGGTATTTTCCATTACGCCGGAACGCACGAACCAGATACCCATGAGGAACATGCCGATCAGGAGCGAGGCGAACCCGGCGTCGCCCGCAGCCTTATTGAGGAACCTGCGAGCACGCAAGTCAATGCCTTCCCAATACGTACCTTTGGAAAGCACGCGCACTTCGTTTTTTGTTTCTGCAGCGCGATCGGCCAATCGCTTGGTGCGATCTGCCTTGCGTTCGGCTGCCTTTTGCGCCTTGGTTTTCTCTGGCTTCTTTTCCTCGACCTTGGTTTCCGTCTTGGCAGTGGCGACGGTATCTGCCTTGGTCGCCTCTTTGGCCGTTGCGTCAGCGGCCGGTTGCGGGTTGGCTTCGGGTTTTGCTTCACTTGCCACAACCGCTTTGGCAGCTACCAGCGCAGGCACAGCTTCGGTCGCGCCCTTGGTATCCGCGGCAACTTTGGCCTCCGGCACATCGGGTTCAGGCGGCGTCAAATGCTGGATCGCGCCACCGATAGTCTGCGACAGCGCCATGAAGATATAGATAGTCACTGCCATGCGAATGCTGCGTTTCTCCACCGGTTCGTGGTACTTCCACGAAAGCCAACCGATCACCAGCAGCATCGGGCCAAATACTGAAAGCGGCACGCGCGGGTCCTTGGGACCGTCCGGCAGAAGCCAAAATACTGTCGCAGCGATCAAGAGCAGCGTACCGATGGACAGCAGGATCAACGAGAACAGTGGTACGGCGCGGCCGAGAATTTTGACGCGCTTTTCACTGCGCAGAAAGATGGCGATGAGACCGACAAAGGCAAGACCAAAGGCCACGCCGAAGAAGGCGTCACAACCGGGAATGAAGCCAAGCGCGACAAATACGCCGATGCCGATGGCGATGTACTTGGCTTTGCCGTAAAGGAGGATCAGGAGCGCGAGTGCAGCCACGGCATAGCTGAAAAGGATGTCGCCTTCCCACAGGAAGATATAGTGCGCCGCGCCGAACACGGCGAGCGCCAGGATACGTCGAAGGTAGACGGCTGTGAATTCACGGCCGGCGCGTTCGGCGCGGACCATCATTACGGCAAAGCCCATGCCAAACAACAGCGAAAAAATGGTCCAGAACTTGCCTTGAACAAAGTAGGAAACAAACCAGCTGGCGAACCAGTCAAAGCCCGTCAGACCCAATGGCATGCCTTCGCCGATACCGTTCATGGCGCGGTTAAAGAATTCGATATTCATGAGGAAAATGCCGATTAGCGCAAATCCCCGCACGACATCGAGCGCTTCGATACGTTGATTGGCCGCGATTGGCACCATTGCTTCCGCCGGCGCTGTTTGGCTTGTTGATTCCATGTTTAAGTCCCCTTTTGATGAATGATGCCGTCCTGTGGTAACAGTGTCGACACGGCCATGCAAGATTTTTTCCAGCATGTCGAAATGCAATGTTACGTTTTGGAGATTAAACCGCCAGACGAATTAGACGAAATGCAGGAAACCTTGCGTGAGCTGCATCTGG
>JAJAYN010000613.1 GCA_026786225.1 Burkholderiales bacterium
ATGCCCGCCGCACGCGCATCAAGTTCGCAACCCATGCGCAGTGCGCGACCAAAAGCCTTGAAGGCAGTTTCGATCTGGTGGTGCGAATTCACACCGCGCAAATTATCGATGTGCAGGGTGCAGAGCGCATGATTGACGAAGCCCTGAAAAAACTCATAGAACAAATCGACATCGAACTCGCCGACCCGCGCCCGCGTGAAGTTGATGTGATATTCCAGCCCAGATCGACCTGAGAGATCGATCACCACGCGTGAAAGCGCCTCGTCGAGCGGCACATACGCGTGACCGTAACGACGAATGCCGGTCTTGTCGCCCAGCGCTTGCGTCACTGCCTGGCCGAGCGCGATGCCAATGTCTTCTACGGTGTGGTGGGCGTCGATATGCAAATCGCCCGTCGCCTTCAATTCGATATCGATCATGCCGTGACGCGCGATCTGATCGATCATGTGATCAAGAAATGGAATGCCGGAGTCGAGCTTCGCTTCGCCTTTGCCATCGAGATTGATGACAATGCGGATTTGTGTTTCCTTGGTGTTGCGTGTGACGTCGGCGGTTCTCATGGTCGGTCGTGAAAATTAAATAATGTCGCGCAATGCGGCCAGGAACGCCGCATTCTCTGTTGGTGTTCCGATGGTCACGCGCAACGTATTGGCAAGTAAGGGATGCGACGTTCCGGTGTGTTTCACCAGGATTTTACGTGAGAGCAACGCGTCAAACGTTTTTTTGCTGTCCGGCACTCTCAATAAAATGAAATTCGCCTCTGACGCAAAAACGGTCACGCCAGGATAAGTGCGCAACAGCGCTAACATCTGCGTCCGCTCAATGCGCAATGTAGTCGCTTGCGCGAGCAGCGCTACGTAGTGTTTGAGCGCAAAGGTGGCACCTGCCTGTGTGAGGCTGTTGATGTTGTACGGCAAACGTACTTTATCGAACTCCCGAATCCATTCCGGATGT
Source organism: Burkholderiales bacterium (assembly GCA_026786225.1). Taxonomy (GTDB): domain Bacteria; phylum Pseudomonadota; class Gammaproteobacteria; order Burkholderiales; family Usitatibacteraceae; genus UKL13-2. The sequence goes on from JAJAYN010000613.1 coordinate 955, forward strand.
CCGGCAAGCAAGCCGAGGCGAAGACCGGCCAGCCCCAGCTTGGAGACCGTGCGCATCAGTACCGCATTGGGGAAATTGGCAATCTCATCCAGAAATGAGCGGCTTGCAAATGCGAAGTAGGCTTCGTCGATGACGACGAGGCCGGGCGAGTTGGTGATGATTTCGTGAATCGCGTCGCGACTGAATAAATTGCCGGTGGGATTGTTTGGATAAGCAATAAAGACGACGGCGGGCTGTTGCTTTTTGATGGCCAGCCGCGTTGCCTCCATGTCGATGGCAAAGTCGGCAGTGAGCGGCACACCGGCATAGCGCAAGCCACAGAATGTCGCGATCATTTTGAACATCACAAACGATGGCTCAAAGGCCAGCAGCGTAGCACCTGGCTTTGCACACGCCGCAGCGATGATCTGAATGATTTCATCCGAACCGTTGCCCAGCACGATATCGAGTTCCGCCGGAATCTGCATGGCTTCACGAATGGCTTCCCGCAGCACGCTGGCACCTGCATCGGGATATCGATTCAACGAGGCCGCCGCCAGGTGTGCCATCAACTGCGGCTTTAATGCCTCCGGAAACGTGTACGGATTTTCCATCGCATCGAGCTTGATGAAACCGTCGCTCGAAGGAACTGCATAGGCTGACAGTGCCAGAATTTCCGGCCGAATCAGCTCAGCCGCGCGCGTGTTCATTGTTTTAGCCGGTGTTCAGCCGACTGCGCATGAGCCTCCAGCCCCTCGGCGCGCGCCAATGTGGCTGCCACCCGGCCAAGGGTCTGCGCACCTATGGCTGAAACCTGAATGATCGAGGAGCGTTTCTGGAAATCGACTACGCTTAGCGGTGAGGAAAAGCGCGCAGTACCCGATGTCGGCAGCACATGATTTGGCCCTGCGCAGTAGTCACCCAGCGACTCTGAAGTATGCACGCCCATAAAAATGGCGCCGGCATGGCGAATCAGCGGCAGCAGCGCGCTCGGGTCCGCAACCGAGAGCTCAAGGTGCTCAGGTGCCAACTGGTTGGAAATGCGGCAGGCTTCAGCCAAATCGCGCACATGGATTAATGCGCCGCGGTTGGCAAGCGAGGCGCGAATGATCCCGGCACGCGGCATTTTGCTTATCTGTTTTTCAATGCTCGCAGCAACCTTGGCAATGAAGGCCTCGTCGGGACTTAGCAAAATAGCCTGGGCAATCTCATCGTGCTCAGCCTGGCTGAACAAATCCATCGCCACCCAGTCTGGATCGCTGGTGCCATCGGCAATGACCAGAATTTCAGATGGCCCCGCGACCATATCGATGCCGACCACGCCGAACACTTGCCGCTTGGCGGCAGCGACGTATTCATTGCCCGGTCCAACGATTTTGTCCACTGGCGGAATGGTAGCGGTCCCGTAAGCCAGCGCGCCGACGGCCTGCGCGCCACCGACGCGAAACACGCGATCCACGCCAGCCAGGGCCGCTGCGGCAAGTACAGTTTCATTGATCACACCATCCGGTGTTGGCGTCACCATAATCAACTCAGCAACACCGGCAACTTTCGCGGCTATCGCATTCATCAATACCGACGATGGATACGCCGCTTTGCCACCCGGTACATACAGCCCGGCGCGATCCAGCGGCGTGACCTGCTGTCCCAGTACGGTGCCATCCGGCTCGGTAAATGTCCATGAGGACTGGCGCTGGTGCTCGTGATAGGTGTGTATTCGCGAAGCCGCTGTTTCAAGCGCTTCGCGAATATCGGGGGGGATATTTGCCAACGCAGATTGAAGTTGCTCGCGCCCAATTTCCAGCGCAGTAGCTGTCGCTGGTTGCCAGCGATCAAAACGATGCGTGAATTCAAGCAGCGCAGCGTCTCCGTGTGCCCGGACCGCCGCCAGGATTTCGGTTACCCTGCGATCCGTTTCGACGTTCTGTGCAGATTCAAACGCGCGCAACTTGTCGAGCCTGACCTGAAAGTCGGCGTCGCGTGAACTAAAGGCGCTAATCGCCACGCTCATTTTTTTACTGCGCGCTCAAAGGCATCCAGCAGCGGCTGAAGTGCCTCGCGCTTTAATTTCAGCGCGGCGCGATTGACTATGAGACGACTGGAAATTGGCATAATTTGTTCGACCGCCACCAGATGATTTGCTTTTAGCGTGCTGCCGGTCGTAACAAGATCAACAATCGCGTCTGCCAGACCGGTCAACGGTGCCAATTCCATCGAGCCGTACAGCTTGATGAGATTGACGTGCATGCCTTTGGTGGCGAAATGCTCGCGCGCCGTCTGCACAAATTTTGTCGCGACGTTCAGGCGCGCACCGCGTTTGACCGCGACGGCATAGTCAAAACCTTCGCGCACCGCGACCATCATGTTGCATTTGCCGATATTGAGATCCAGCGGCTGATAGAGGCCGCCGCCCGTATGCTCCAGCAACACATCCTTGCCCGCGACACCCAGGTCTGCGGCACCGTATTGCACATAGGTGGGCACATCAGAGGCGCGCACAATCACCAGCCGTACGTCGGCACGGTTGGTGGCAATAATGAGCTTCCGCGATTTCTCAGGGTCGTCCAGCGGCACGATGCCCGCTGCGGCCAACAGCGGTAACGTATCTTCATAGATGCGCCCCTTTGACAGGGCGATGGTCGTCACGCCAGTTGCAATATTCATGTTCAGTCGATGCGCGCGATGTCTGCACCCAGCGCCACCAGCTTCTTTTCGATGTGATCGTAGCCGCGGTCGAGGTG
>JAJAYN010000614.1 GCA_026786225.1 Burkholderiales bacterium
CGCGGCAATCGAATTGAGCCATATCGGCAGATCCGCCGCCGTCACCGGCTCAAAGAATTGAATGAGACCCTCTTCAGGGCTGTCGTTGTAATAGACGACGCAGACGCCATCTCCCAACCGCAAGCCGGCAGCCATCAGCGGCAGCTTGACGCCTTCTTTCCGGGCGTCGAGCATCGTCACTTCCATTTGCTCTGATTTCAACTGCACCGCGATTTCCACAATGGCTTGACGCAACTGATCCGCTGTCGGGTATGGTGCAGCGCACGCGGCGGCACCACAAAACAATCCAAGGACGATTGTCCCCATTCGCAATGCCCGCTTCATCATCCCTCCCCAGGATTCTCAAGCATTTCGTTTTTAACAACAGCCCGTTCTCTCGAGCGCGGGTGCCTGCGACACTACGCTTGGGGCACCTTTCAGCAGCATGCCTCCGAAACAAATATAGCAATGTCGATGGAAAATAGTTGTTAGCAATTCATATATCCGGCTGCCAAGGCCGGACTGGGTCAGAACAATAAGGGATAACCACCATCCTCCCGCGTAGAACGCCATTCCGCGCGCCTTTCCAGCCGTTTTGTCGCCAGGACCCGCGTCAAATCTTGAGTTTGCCGAAACACTTACTTCTGGTCAAAGGAGTCAAAGAGGTCACCCATTAGCTGTCCGGTGTCCGTTGTCAACTGTGCGCATGATTTTCTTGCAGGCCACTGCAACACTACTTTCAAAAAAAGTTTCCGCAATCGTTGAACTTTTGCGCCTAAATAGTGACCAACCGGTCACATTGTGACTTTTCGGTTTTTTATGCCGTTCGCGCTTTGTGTACTTCAGAAAAACACGGGCTGTTTCAGACGTGATTTAGCTCTTCTAATCCATTTCCTCACTAGGAGTTATAGATGAACCGCAAGTTGACTTCCCTCGTCGTTGGCGCTGCACTGGCCGTTTCTTCAACGTTTGCCATGGCGTCCAAGGATATTGTTGACACCGCTGTTGGCGCCGGCAATTTCAAAACGCTCGTCACGGCGGTGCAAGCAGCCGGCCTGGTCGATACGCTCAAAGGTAAAGGACCGTTCACCGTGTTCGCGCCAACCGACGAAGCGTTCGCCAAGATTCCAAAAGCCGACCTCGACGCGCTCCTGAAAGACAAAGCCAAGTTGGCTGCCGTTCTGACTTATCACGTCGTGCCGGCCGCAGTGATGGCCAAAGACGTCAAAGCGGGCGACGTCAAGACGGTGAATGGCAAGACTATCAAGATCACGACCGACAAGGGCGTGATGGTCAATAACGCGAAGGTCATCAAGACCGACGTCGCTGCGTCGAATGGTGTTATCCACGCCATTGACACCGTCTTGATGCCTTAATCGTTTCAGTGATTACGCGACACGCTCGGTTGGTTTAGGTAATTGTCGCTGTTCAAGACAGGGGGCCTTCGGGCTCCCTTTTTTGTATTTGGGCCAGGCTAGCCTCGAGCCACACACGCGGCGCAATCGGGACATAGCGAGAATCGACGGCACCTGTCGAACGCATCGGATGCGTCGCCACACAAATTCATCGAATCAACGGCGCACAGGAGCACTGGTGATTTGTTTCATCAGTGGCCGAAACTTATCTCCTTGGCCCCTATGAATTCGCGCGTGCAACTACTGAACAGGAATGAGAATCTCGTTACGCCGCAATGGCGGCGGTGTAAGCGGCATGTTGTAGCGCGCAAGTTGCACTTTGCCGGATGGTGACAGGTTTGATCGCGCCATCCACTCGTTGAGTTGCGCTGTCTTATCAGTCACCTTTTGTTCGCCGGAAAAACCGGAGAAGCGATTCACCGCGACACGCTGGGCTGCGACTTCGCGCAATTTCACCGCTGGATTCTTAGGCGCAGGCAGGCTGGCCATCGTGTACTTGTTCGGCATCACGAAATGCATGCGCCACGTGTTTGGTGCGGCGTCGCCCGCGGCCATCGTCACCGGCGCCGTCATCGCAATCTTCTCGCTCGGCTGATTCGCAGTTGTCATTGTCACCGGGGCGGTCATGGCGATCTTTTCGTTCGGTGACGCGCCGTTTGCGATGTTGTTGCCGAAGATGTAGTCGGCGATAACGCGGAAACCGCGACCGCTGGCTTCATCCAGCGAGCCCGATACCGTCGTCTCGGCGACGATCATTGATGCGTATTCACGCAATTCAAAGTCGCCGTCCTGCTTGATGACTTTGTAGGCCGGTTCTTCGATATTGGCGACCGCGTCGATGGTTGCGCATCCAGTCAAAGACATGGCACCAACTGTGAGGAGAGGAAGGAGTTTTTTCATAGGTGCTCAGGTAGACCGGTTCGGGTGGGTATGGTTCAAAGTCACATGCGCGAGGCGCTTGGCGGCGTTTTGGAATTCAAAGGAAGTCAAAGAGGCTAATGCTTTGGCAGCTGCGAAAAAAAATCCTGACCATTTGAATTGGTCCAGGCTCGTTCATCTCTGCGCCCTGCGGCCCGTGCGGCCCACTACCCAGCCCGTAAAACGAACCCGTTCCACGACCATCATGTGCGGCACCGTGAGCGCAGCCAGGCCGACGAAAAGCAGCTGCGCCAAGCGCATGTCGAGCGGCTTCCCGTCGAACAACCACCAAACGACGGCGACGCCGACCGCAGTGGCCAACATTGGCCACGCGGCGATACCCAGCAGGTGTCTAAGCGTTCCTGCGTGGGAATAATCACGTGTTCTCAACACATGTCGAGCGCTGTGCATGCAGCA
>JAJAYN010000615.1 GCA_026786225.1 Burkholderiales bacterium
CAGCAGCGCCGCCAGCGGATTCGCCAGCGCCAGCAGAAAGGCGGTCGCGAGTTTGCGCGTCAATGGGCCCTTCTCGATTGAAACGCCGGGGCGGGCAAAGGCTCCGCGCACCCGCAGGGGGGTGCGCCGCGTCAGTGGGCTGAAATCTTTCGGCGTGACCACGGCGCGCAGATCGAGCGACTCGGTGGCGAGGGACAGCGAGCCATCTATCCAGATCGCCGAGTCGAGGGTATCGAGCACCATGACGCGCGGGCGGAATATCCCGCCTTCAGCCGCAAGATCGGCAACGCCGCATTGCACCGATAACGTTTTATCGCCAGTCAGTAGCAGACCCAGGCCTTCGGCCAGATCGAGTCCTGCCAGCTCAACGATCAGGTGCGACACTTTGCCGTTCTTCAATTCGGCCCGAACCTGTCCCTTCAACGTGGCGAGAATTTCGGCAGTCGAGCGGCCCTGTCCCTGCAACGCGGCTTTGCCCTGGATCGTGCCGGATACAAATGGTGGCTTGCCGTCGGTGCGGCCCTGGTTAATCCAGCGCTCGAGCTGCACGCCGTCCCAGCGCACATTCACCTTCCAGACCGCAACGTTTTTTTGCCCATTGAACGAGAGATTGCCTTTGAGGTGACCGCCGCCGGTGCGGGCATCGAGCTCGTCGATGGTCAACACCGCGTCGGCCAGCCGGAGGTGGCCTTGCATCGGTCGCATGGCTTCCAGCAGGCGGCTGCCCAGATCAAGCTCAGCGAAGTCCAGAAACACATTCGCATCCATTTTGCGCAACGCCGCAAGATCGAAAGGGCGGTCGGGCAACACCATGCCCTTGTGTTTACGCGGCACGCCAGGCGTCATACCGATTGCCGGGCCAAGGTCGGCCAACAGCAGTCGTGCACCGCCAAGCCGTCCCGACAACAGCGGTATGCTGCCACCGGTCTCGTACATGAAGGCACCGTTGACGCGGCTGGACCCCACCGTGGCATCGTCGACCAGCACGTGCCAGACATCAGTGCGGCGCACGATCACGCCCTCGGCGCGAAACGCGGCCGTGGTCGGCAGTGTCACACCTAGCGGCTCGCCGACGGCGGCCAGCGACGGGCCCTTGATACGGAATCGTCCGGTGAAACCGCTCAGGCGTCGCGCATCGGTCGCAGTGCCATTGAATACAAACTCGGCGCGCCCCACCGTCGCGTTCAGATTCATGGCAATCGGTACCGCGTAGTTTTCGTCGGTTGTCCATGGCAGCACGCCCGAGGACACCAGTGAAAGCTTTAGCGGCAGCGCGCGATATTGTCCGGTGGCATTCGCCTGTAGTACCTTGCCCGGATTTGTATTCGCGGCGGTGGCGACCGCATCAGCGAGCGTCAAGTTGACATCGACCTCGCTGTCCAACATCTCGTCGCGATACCTGACTCTGCCGCTGGCGACCTGCAAATTGCCAAACACCGCGCGCGGCGTTGGTGGCACAGCGGATACCGGCGGCGGCGGAGGTGGGTTGATGCCGAATTGCCAACTGGCGCGGCCATCCGCCAGGCGCTCCAGGTTGCCGTCCACGGTCGCCGCCTTCAAACTGTCGACGCGGATTTGCTGTCCCGCGTAAGCGCGCCACAGATCGACATAGCGCAGATGAATTTGAACATCGCGGGCGATGAACATGTGCGGCGTCTTGCTCCATGCTGGCGGACCAACCTCCACCGCAGGTACATGCACATTGACGCCACCGATAAAGCGAATGTGGAATGGTTTTTCGGGTGATGCTGACGGGGCAGATGCGGCTGCCGGGACCGTCGTAGCAACGGGCACAGCGAACACCACACGGCGATCCATCTGTGCCGACACGAAGCGTTGCAACGGTGCCGCCAGAAACGGCCAGCCGAGCCACTCGCCGACGGCAACGCCCACAATCAAAGTTGTGAACGCCGCGCCCGCGACGAGCAACCAGCGCCGTTGCCGCAACGGAATATCGTTCATACGCTTGATCGGCGCGGCATAAAGCTGCCGGGCCGGTATTGTGTTGAGATTGCCAAATGTTGCTTTGCCATAAACGTCCAGCCTAATGATGTTGAGCCGCGCTTCTGATACGGGCGAATGAATAGGGAACTTCTAGAAACCCCGAATCCGTTCGTGGTGACCCTTCGTCAAGCTCAGGACTAAAGGCATGTAGAACCACCGCCTTACTCAATGGAATCAATATCTTGCATCACTACCCTTCGACAGGCTCAGGGCGAACGGGGATTTTTAGAAGTTCCCAATAGAAAAGTCGAGAGCTGGCGCGGCGTTTCAGGCATTTTTTGCCTGCGATGCCCGTCAGTGCTTGTGTTTGGGTTTTTATGGGGCTGCTGCCAGCATGTCTCCCTAAGCGTCGGACTCCCTGTTGGCGCAAAGAACCGACAATGAATGGTGGTCAGGCGGCGACCTGCATCGGTACCAGGCGGTTGTATTCTTTTTTGGACACTGCGTAGCACTCACAGCTGCGCTGCTCAAGTCGCCTGCGATCGAGCACGTCGATGTGGCCACGGTTGTAACGTATCAGTCCGGCTTGCTGCAATTTCAATGCAGCGGCGGTCACGCTTTCCCGGCGCACACCCAGCAATCGGGCCAGCAATTCCTGGGTAAATACCAGTTCGTCGGAAGGCATACGATCAAGCCCAATCAAGAGGCGGCGGCATAGTTGCTGGTCGATCGAGTGATAGCGATTGCACGCCGCGGTTTGCGCGACCTGCGCGATCATTGCCTGCGTGTAGCGCAGCAGTACGTAAAGCATCGGACTCGCACGACCGAGCTCGCTTTTTAGCATTTGTGCGCGCAGCAGGTAACCTTGGCCCGCGCTTTGTACCACTGCCTGGCAGGACATGGTGCCGCCGCCCATGAATAACGGTATGCCGACGACACCATCGTTGCCCACCACCGCAATTTCAGACGATGCGCCGTCTTCGGTCGTATTGAGCAGCGACACAATTGCCGTGGTCGGGAAGTACGCGAATGCGGGGCTGTTACCAGCTTCACATAGCACCGTGCCGACCGACATTTCCACCGGTTCGAGCAGCAGCCGCCAGCGTTGCCACTCGGCGTCGGTCAACAGCGCCAATAATTGGTTTTCACGCGGGTCTGTGATGTGACGGTGTGTAGCGTTCATGGTGGTCTCGGCGCATTCTTCGAGTCACCATAATCCCGTGATGCCGGGCTTGCAGTTATCGGCGCAAGGCGGTTCCGGGTGTAGTCCAACGCCTACGGCTCGGCGGGTGGCCCGGATCAATTCGCCAGCTTCGCGGGCAGCAATCCCCGCAAACGCTATGATTGGCGCGGGTTGCAGATGATAAACACCTGGAGAAGCCCGCCGAATGGCGACTTTTAAACTAAATTGCTACGTCAGCGAACGTGCGCCGTATCAAGGCTTGGGAATCCTGATCCGGCTGATCATCAGCGAACCTGAAACCGCGAACAACAACACGAGAGGATGAAATATCAATCCGGCAATCTCAAACTCGCCGAACCAGAGATCTGGACCCAGTACGTCCAGCCAGGCGGCCACCGCCAATAACAAGACGAGCATCACCGATGTGGGTATCGGCGTTCCTTCGAAATACTTTACTTTGTCGCCGCCTTCGGACAGCGCCTCGGCTGTCACGTTGTAGCGCGCCAGCCTCGACACACCGCAGGCCACAAAATAGACGAGCACGATGCGATCAAAGAAGCCCTGCATGCCGCAGCTATAGGCAATCATGGCGGGGGCCACGCCGAATGAAATGACATCGGCGAGTGAGTCAAGTTCGCGGCCCATGGCCGACGATGTGTGTCGCCAGCGCGCAACGCGGCCGTCGACGACGTCGAACACCAGCGCCACGAACACCAGTGCGGCGGCAAAGTAGATGTGTTTGACTTCGCCGGTATGGATATACGACATGCTGGAAAACAAGGCACCCATGCCGCAGATGGCGTTGCCGAGCGTAAACCAGTCGGCGAGCTGGAACTCGCGAATCATGGAAAACGGCTTACGGCGTCGCGGCTGCAGGACAGCATATTTGACGGCTGCTGACTCAGGCGTAGGTATGCGGTCCATCCGTCAGGCCTTCATGCGAATTTGGTCGGCGTGTTGCGGATAGGGTGCCATTGCCGCCTGTTCGACGGGTAAGCCGGAAAGCTTGTTGGCAAATCCATGATTGATGTCGCGGTGATGGGCTTCATCCGCCCGCACCCGCAGCACCACATCGCGCAGCGTCGCATCCGCAGGCAACTTCCAGTAATGCGTGGCAATGTAAGGGGCGGCAACATTGGGCGAGCGACCCTCATCGATTTCCTGAAGGTACAGCTTATAACTGATTACCGCTTCTTCCTCGAAATAGCCCACCACGCGGTGTGCCGTTTTTGAAGAAAAAAGGTAAAGAATAAAAAAGCCGATATAAAAGATCCATTGCGCAAGCATGACGAAGACACGCTCGAACAAGGTGGGCTTGGCAATCTCGATGAACGTCATCAAGTGCATACGTTCGTTTTCAGCTTCTTCCATCAACGTGCGAATCCACCCATCGTCATCAACCATGCGGCGCAAGCTGGTGAGATGCTGGATGGTCGCACCGACCATGCCCGGTACCGCCGCGACCGTCTCAAGGACGATGGCGCGGTGGCCGTAGCGTTTGGCAAAAAAAGTGTCGGCACAAATCCGCAGAAGCCTGGTAAAACCCAGCGCGAATCGGTCCGAAAAATCCAGTGGTGCGTGGTGCACAACAGCTTCGCCGTCCTGCCCGTGCCCTGTAACAAGCGGCACGGAAGGCTGGACAGCGATCACATCATTGATGCTGTTGGGCATTGACTATTTACTGTACGCGACGCTCGATCACAATCTGCTCAACTTCAACACGGCGGTTTGGTTCCAGGCACTTGATGAGTGCGATGCGGTTCTTGTCATTGCACTGGACGACCGGGTTTGCTTCGCCTCTGGCGACTGCGCTCAGGCGGTTTGCGGCCACGCCCTTGCTGACGAGATAAGCCTTGACCGTATCGGCACGACGCTGGGAGAGCTTCATGTTGTATGCGTCACTGCCCAGCCGGTCTGTGTAGCCGGAGATGGTGATGTTGCCCATCTGTGGACTACGCACCAACGCGGCGGCGACTTCATCGAGCTTGGGTTGTGGTGCACTCAAATTGGCACGGTCGAAGGCGAATAATTCAGTCGCCGACAGGGTCACACGTTCAAAGCGCGGTGGTGGTGCGGGTGTCGGTGCTGCTGAAACAGCAACTGGTGGTGTGGCAACGACGCTTGGCGTTGGCGCAACCGATGGCTCCGGGGCCATACGCGAGACAGGCATGGGTGCTGCACGCCTGTCGAATTTGTAAACCAATCCAATAGTTGCTCTATTGGTTTGGGCGCGATCAAAACCAAAGTTGTTGCCGCTACGTAAATAGCTATGCGAGCGGCGGATATCGGCCTGCATGCCCCACTGCTCGCTGAAGTCGAATTGAAAGCCCACACCTGCGTTCACATAAGGTGATGTACGCTGGGTC
>JAJAYN010000616.1 GCA_026786225.1 Burkholderiales bacterium
GAATGACTGAGGGCTGGCCTTTGTGATTCACCGCCGATGAATACGCGGCAAAGACTTTGTACGGATCGTGGCCACCGCGCTGCAAACGCCAGATATCGTCATCTGACATCGAGGCAACCATTTTCTCAAGCTCGGGATATTTGCCGAAAAAATGTTTGCGCACGTAGGCGCCATCGCGTGCCTTGTAGTTCTGGTACTCACCGTCGACGGCCTCCATCATGCGTCGCTGCAACAGGCCATCGGTGTCTTTGGCGAGCAAGGGATCCCAGTAGCGTCCCCAGATCGCCTTGATGACATTCCAGCCTGAACCACGGAAATCGGCTTCGAGTTCCTGAATGATTTTGCCGTTGCCGCGCACCGGACCGTCTAGCCGTTGCAGATTGCAATTGATCACGAAGATAAGATTGTCAAGACCTTCGCGGGCGGCCAGCGCAATGGCACCCAACGATTCGGGCTCATCCATTTCGCCGTCACCCATAAACGCCCATACCTTGCGGCCCTCAGTGTTGACGATGCCGCGGTTGTGCAGGTATTTCATGAAGCGTGCCTGATAGATCGCCTGGATCGGACCTAGCCCCATGGATACCGTCGGGAATTGCCAGAAATCAGGCATCAGCCATGGGTGCGGGTAGCTCGAAATGCCGTCGCCATCGACCTCTTGACGGAATTTCACCATCTGATCTTCGGTGAAGCGCCCCTCAAGAAACGCGCGGGCATAAACGCCGGGTGAGGAGTGGCCCTGCATAAACACCAGATCGCCACCATGTGTGGCGCAGGGCGCATGCCAGAAATGATCAAAGCCGATGTCGTAGAGTGTCGATGCTGACTGATAGCTTGCGATATGCCCGCCAAGCTCGGAGCTTTCCTTGTTCGCGCGCAACACCAGCGCGACCGCATTCCAGCGAATCAGCGAACGAATGCGATATTCCATTTCCTGGTCGCCGGGCAGCGCGTCTTCGGCGTGCGGCGGGATGGAATTGATGTAGGCCGTATTGGCAGAGTAGGGCAGATATGCACCGGATCTACGTGCCTTTTCGATCAGTTGTTCGAGAAGATAGTGCGCACGCGCCGGACCTTCCGCCTCAAGCACACCTTCCAGCGCAGCGATCCATTCGCGCGTTTCCTGTGGATCTACATCGTTTTCAAGGATGCTTAAGCGGTCCATGAAAATCTCCTCATCTCTTTGTTATTTGGATTGGTGACACTATTAGAACGTATTCGAGGATTCGTTGCCAAGTGCATGTGAGAACAGGACTTGTTACAAATTGAACAGAATCTATTCAGCCCTGAATCGACGTACACGTCCGATGAAACCACGAACATTGCCTGTCTGTATTTTGTCCTGTGCCGCGTAGCGCAACGCGATGTAATTTTCGAACAATGGGGCCACTTTTTGCGCGATGCCAGGCTCGCGTTTCTGCAGCCGTTCCCAATAGGCGAGCGGCCCCTCATGGCGGGCGCGTTCAATACCGGTTGCGGCAAGCTTGGCACACAATCGTTCATAAGCCATAACAATTGGCTCCCGGCGGGTCTGCACGGCGCGCATATACAAAAACAATCCCGCAATGCCACCCGTACTGAATACTGCGACGATCAACCATATGGCCATGGCGCGCCAGTCAACTTCGCGCATGCCCAGCCCTTCTAGCAAGTCGCGCTGCCTGTCCTGGCTAAAGCCGACCACCCAGCGGTTCCACTGGGTATTCATTGCGTCCCATGAGAATGCAATCTGTCGCAACAACCCCAATTTGTCAGCATCGATCAAATTGTTCATGACGCCAATCGGCCCGAACGTCTCGGACATCCCGCGGTTGATGCGTAACGGTGATACAGCAAAGGTGGGATCGACGCGTACCCAGCCGAGATCCGCAAACCATACCTCTGACCATGCGTGCGCCTCGGCTTGCCGCACAACCAACTGACGTGTGATCGGATTGACCTCGCCGCCCTGATATCCGGTGACCACGCGCGCAGGAATTCCTGCGGCGCGCAGCAGCAGTACAAAACTGCCTGCGTAGTGTTCGCAAAAGCCTTTTTTGGTATCGAAGAAAAACTCATCGACCGGATTTTCACCCAGGCGCGGTGGCTCCAGCGTGTATTCAAATTCCTTGTTGTAGCGCGTCAGCAATGATTCCACCAACCCCTTCGGATCCGGGTTCGCTTCGCGCAGTGCTTTGCCGTACGCGATTGCGCGCGGGTTGAGCCGCGTGTCGAAGTTGAGGTACGGCTGCAACTGTCTGGTGGTGAGCCCGGTGCCTACGCGGTAGCGCAAATGCGATGTGACTTCATAGGCCTTCAAATTCGCCACAGGCGTGCGCGAGCGCATCTGGAAGTCCCCCAGGAAGAAGGCATTGTCTGGTGCCGCTGCGGGAAGGTCCAGCGCAAATAACCATGGTTTGTTGTGCGGTTGCAGCGTGACGGTATAGTGAATCGGTGGCCCCTGCGGAACGTATTCCAGCTTGGCGCGGATTGATTCGGGGTAGACGCGCCACGCGCGCCCGTCCTGTTCGGTTAGCACTGGACCCCGCCAGTAGAGATCTTCGGTTTGCGGAACCGGTCCATCGAACTCGACCCGAAAAGCGATGGCCTCGGAGATCGAAAGCTTGCTGATGTCGCCGGGTGCCATGCTGTCCGTGAGACCGGTCTGCGAGCGATCATCCTGCGGCATGCTCCAGAGCGAACCGGAGAGTCGAGGGAAGAGAAAAAACAGCACCAGCATCATCGGGATCGCCTGCAGCAATAACCAACCTGCAGGCACCAGGCGCTGCCTGAGCGTTGCCTCGGTATTGATACGGTTGAAGCCAATCAAGGCTGCAATGAAAATCCATACGCAGACAAGCATGTAGAGGCCCATCAGGATCGTCTGAGAGTACATGAAGTTGGTCATCGCGAGGAAAAAACCCATGAATATCGGGATCATGGCGTCCCGCTTCATGCGCATTTCCAGAACCTTCAGGCACAACATGATGATCAGCAAAGCCACACCCACTTCGCGACCGAACCAGCGGCCGTATTCCAGACGCGCACCTGCTGCGACTGCTAACGCAATCAGTCCCATCAGCCACCAGGGTGGTACGCGCATGGCATGCTTGGCGATCCACCAGCGCCAACTGGCTGCGGCAACGCAGACGGCGCTGACCCAGATCGGCAGCCGCAATGTGTGCGGCGCGATAACGAACGCCATGCTGGCTAGTAACCAGGTGATAATGGATACCGTCAGTGCGCTCTGATTCAGCATGGCGATTCAGCGTTCCAGGCCGAACAGCGCCAGCGCGCGCAGGCAGTCGTCCCGGTGCATGGGACCCAGCATCGGGCGAATACTGCGGTCAGCGAGTTTCAACCCATACGGCATCTGTGTACGTTCGGCCTCCATCACCCACCAGGTGAGCCGCCCAAGACGTTCTTCCATCGACAAGCCCTGCAACGCATCGTAATCAAGCCACAAGTCGGCGCTTGCGGTGGAACCAAACTCTTTTACCAACAAGCCCTGACCGCGTGCCAGCGCTTTCCAGGCAATTTGCCTCGGTGTGTCTCCCGCCCGGTAGGCACGAAGAGATTGGAATTCTTCGTCACCCCTGACCGGTACGTTCCCCTCACCCTTGGCCCGCATATCGAGTGGCAAAGCGCCGGCGCCCGGATCAGGTCTGGGGTAGACGAGGCAGGTCATGCC
>JAJAYN010000617.1 GCA_026786225.1 Burkholderiales bacterium
AGCGCATGTCGGCCGTGTGAGCGCATTGCACTTCCTGGCCGATGACCGGCGCATCGCCAGCGTCGGTGACGACGGCACCGTAAAAGTGTGGGATACCGCCAGCGGTGCCATGCTCAGCGTGAACCAGACGGGCACCGGCGAATTGACCCGCACCGCCATGTCTCCCGATGGCGCGCGCCTAGCGACATGGGTCGTTGCATCGGCCAATAGTCGCGACCGTGCTGTCGCAACCTTGAAAGTCTGGGATCTCGCGACGGCAGGGCCGTTAACGATTGTCGCCAACGCCAAGGACCTGCAAGAGAAACTGCTCGCGACGCGAAAAACCGCGACGAACGGGCAGCCCACTGCGCAATGCGCAGGCAAATTACGCCCCCAAGTAAACGCCGACAGCAGCCTGACACTGTTTGCAGCAGACAGCGATTCGCCCATCGCCAATCTGCAGGCCGGGCAGGATACCGCTGACGCCAGGCTCGCTTGTGATAGCGCGTTGCAGTGGTATTTGACCGGGGGAAAATCCGGTGGGGCCATCCTGTGGAGCGCTGCCAATGTCAAGCCGGTTTCGCGTTTTTCAGGGCACGTTCGCGCGATTGAAGACGTGGCGTTTCTGCCGGCGGAAGGGGAAATCATGACCTTCGGTAGCGACGGTACCGCCGCCAAGTGGACTTTTGAGGAGGAAAGACGCGCCCCGACTGTCATCAGTCGCAGAATCGCCTGCCGGGTTCCGCTCCGGCTTGAAGGGTACCTGTTGCGGCCAACTGCGGGCGCCGAGAAAGATTGTGCGATACGCTGACTGTAAGGCGAACGGCACGCGCAGGTACGAAAAATCAAACGAAAATGTCGACTAATCCGTATTTTCACTGGCATGCATTTTCTAGAATGACCACATCTTTCCAGGGGAGCGTGTCATGAAAATTGCACTGAAAATAGTCAAGTGGGTTGCAGGCAGTCTGCTCGGATTCATTATTATCGTCGGCCTGTGCTGGTGGTTGATTCCAGATGAGGATCTCAATCCGGAGGCCGATAAATTTGCCGCCATTGCGCCGGCGCCACCTGCGGCGAACAATGCCTACTTCATGATTTGGGGATTGGTGGCGTCGCCCGAACTCGATCCGCACGCCGTGGGCCAGCAAATCGTTGCCGCACACGATCGCATACTTGCTTCGGAAAAAGATCTCTCCAAATTCAAACCGGATGCATTTTATGGTGATCGTCCGCTTCGGTTCCCGAAGGACAGTAAGCCCTTCTGTGACGTGGAGAAGGAGAACTGTCTGCTCGTTTATCAGGCCAAGCAAGCCGAACTGGAGGCGGAATCTTTGGACAAGAAAGTCTATCTTGCCCGCTACCGCAAAATTCGCGAGTACGAGGATTACGGCACGGCAATGTCAGCGATGAATTACCAGACGCCAGTCCCGGCATGGAATCCGCTCTTGCGTGTGAGTGACCTCGTCGATGGTGACATTGCAGTGCGCATGGCGACCAAAGACACGCAAAAAGCAGCGCTCGAAGAACTCGCCGCAGATGTGCATTCCTGGCGGCGGCTGCTGCAAAGCAATGACTGGCTTATCACCCAGATGATCTCGGTAGTCGCGCTGCACCGCAAATATCGGCTTGCCAGCGAGATCATGAATGTTTATCCGGAGGTGGTTACTACATTTCCCGCCATCATCGAAAAAATCACCACGCCGCTGTTACCGCGAGAAACGAATGTCGCTTCTTCGATGCGCGCGGAGGCACAATTTAACCTTGGTACCATGCGCGATATGAAGCAAGGCGGTAAATTTCTCGCAGACTCTTTTTTCGAAGGAATGCCCGGTTCACCCTTGCGGATGGCAATGTATTTGGGTGGGTTTCGCGTCAACGCAACAATAAACCGCGCCTACGTGTTTTTTAAGGAGTGGGTAGAACTGTTTGCGAAATCGCCCAAGGCAATACTCGAGGAGAAAAACGCCTTGCTTGACCGGCAAGCGAAGTCGCAGGAATTTACAGTAGGCGCGGTGTTTTACAACCCGATAGGACGCTTTCTCGAAACTAAGGGAAATTACGATATGGCCTCGTATGCATTTCGTATCGCAGACCTTATTGGACTTTCACGCCTTGTCGACACCCAGCGACGTATCATCGCCGGCAAGGTGCCAATGGAAAACGTCGGGTCTGCACTCGCAAATATCGGCCCGGGACTGATGGATCCCTACACCGAGAAGCCAATGCAGTGGGACGCAGCCAGCAAGCGGGTCTCGTTTGTGCTTCACGGCAAGCGCTTTGCCAACTACGGTTACGTGACACTTGACCATCTCAAATAGGCATCTGCCGGACGACTCGACTTGGAATCTGAATTTACGCTAATTGATGCCACCCGGGAGGTGCGCGACATGCTTGCCACCTCGCAGAACCTGGCGGCGGTTGAGGTCGCGCACGCGGCGCTGCGTGGCATCGATGCGTTAGGTGCGAGAGAGATCGAGCTGGGCTATCTCTACGCCCTGGCCAGCGCCCGCTCGGGCGCACCCGGTGCGGCAGCGCGGATGATCGAACGACTGCGCGCTGCCAATCCGATGGATCGCGCCATCAGCGCTGATATCGAAAGTCTCGCCGGCCGCGTTGCCAAGGACGAGTTTGTAGAGACTGGCGAGAAGGCATCACTTCTTGACGCGATCAATGCCTATCAGCGCGCCGATGCTTTATGTCAAAGCATTCATGCCCGTATCAACGCTGCGTCGATGCTACGGATTGCCGGGCAAAATGCGGCGGCAGCAAAAATTGCACTGGCTGTGCTCGAAGAGCTTGCTGCCGCGCGTAATGCCAATACCCACTGGGACGAAGCAACGCGCGGGGAAGCTGCGCTGCTGCTTGGGCGTGCCGAGGATGCGTGCCGGCACTATCGTGAAGCGCATCGTCGCGCGGGCCGACGCGTCGGCGATATCGCCAGCATGCGGCGGCAACTGCAATTGCTTTCGATGGAGGTCCCCGATGCAACGCGTGCACTAGCCGAAATTCCAGGCCCACGTGTTATCGCGTTCTCAGGGCATATGATCGACGCACCGAACCGCGTCGTTACCCGCTTCCCGGCTCACATTGAGAGCGCTGTTAAAGCCGCCATTGATCGCATCGTCGCATCGCTCGTTCCGGCGATCGGCTACGCGCAGGCGGCCTGCGGCAGCGACATCCTGTTTTGCGAGGCGATGCTGGCGCGTGAACAGGAGATCAACATCGTGTTGCCGTTCGCGCGCGAAGATTACATCGAGCAAAGCGTCAGCCGCGCCGGGGGAAACTGGCTGCAGCGGTTTGACCGCGTGATGGCGGCGGCGACCTCTGTCACCTATGCGACCAGCGAACGCTATCTGGGTGACGATACCCTCTTCGAGCACGCGTCCAACCTGATTCAGGGGATGGCTTTTCTGCGGGCGAAGGAACTCGCCGTCGATCCGCACATGCTGGTCGTCTCGGATCGCTCGCAGGCAGGTGGCGTCGGCGGCACGCTGGCGACACTCGCCACTTGGGCGTCGCAAGCGAAGTCGCACGACGTCATCGATCTTGCCGATATTCGAGGGGTGGTACCAGCTTTCGCGCCAACAGTGCGTAGCGCCGATAGTGCGCCCGTATTAACACCAGTGATCTCCGCCGGACGGACGATAAAGTCTTTGCTGTTTGCCGACGTAAAAGGCTTCAGCCGATTGCCCGAAGAGTACTTTCCCACCTTCTTCACCACCTTTTTAGGGCTGGTGCCAAAAACACTGAGTGAGATCAGCGTCACGCCATTGGAAATGAGCTCCCGCGGCGACGGCCTCTATGCCGTCTTCGCCACGCCCGAAGACGCGGCTCAATTTGCGCTTGCACTCTCCAATGCCGTCGGGGCCATCGACTGGCGCGGCATGGGGCTACCCGCCGACACCCATGTACGCATTGCACTCCACGCCGGACCAGTCTTCACCGCCATCGACCCGGTCACCGACAAGCTCGCCCACTACGGCACCCACGTCACCCGCGCCGCCCGTATCGAGCCGATCGTGGCACCGGGGCAGGTGCTCGTTACCGAACCGTTCGCGGCGGTGCTTGCGTCACGGCCGGATGCGGGATTTCGTTGCGATCTCGTGGGGACCGAGCCGTTGGCGAAAGGTTATGGTGCGGCGCGGCTGTATCGTTTAAGAAAGAAATAGCTGCGCGGGAGAGACGGTTTTACAATCGGGCGACAAGCTTGCAAAATAGTC
>JAJAYN010000618.1 GCA_026786225.1 Burkholderiales bacterium
CGATGCACAGCCTCAGACTGTACGAGCCACTCGAGCTCGACGATGTCTTGTACCGCATTGGTGATGGCGATGATCTTCATGTCGCGTGTGTTCGGCGCAAGAATGCTGAAAGTGACGTTGAAAACATTTACATCAATCCGTCTTTCTTGAACATTTCCTTGATGCCACGAACCGCTTGCCGCGTGCGCTCGGTATTTTCAATCAGTGCAAACCGGACATGGTCATCGCCGTAATCACCAAAGCCGATTCCCGGCGAAACCGATACTTTGGCTTCAGCCAGTAATTTCTTGGCGAATTCAAGTGAACCCATTTGCAAATACGGCGGTGGAATTTTCGCCCAGATGTACATGGAGGCCATGGGCTTTGTCGTCACCCACCCCGCTTCTGCAAGCCCCTTATGCAGCACATCGCGACGGGTTTGGTATTCAGCAACCACCTCCTGCACGCACGCCTGCGGCCCATCAAGCGCGGCGATTGCTGCAATTTGTATCGGTGTGAATGTGCCGTAGTCGTGGTACCCCTTCATCTTTGCCAGTGCCGCCACCAATTCCTTGTTGCCAACCATGAAACCAATGCGCCAGCCTGCCATGTTGTAGCTCTTGGACATGGTAAAGAACTCAACCGCAACATCGCGTGCGCCCGGCACTTGCATTATTGAGGGCGCCTTCCATCCATCGAACGTGATGTCGGCATACGCCAGATCGTGGACAACCAGCACGTTGTTGGCCTTCGCCAGTGCAATGATGCGCGCGAAAAAATCCAGCTCAACGCACATGGCTGTCGGGTTGGACGGAAAGCCCAAAATCAGCATTTTCGGCTTCGGGTATGTTTCACGAATTGCACGCTCGGCCTCCTCAAAGAAATCCACGCCCTCAGTCATGCGTACGTGCTTGATTTGTGCCCCTGCAATGACTGCACCGTAGATGTGAATGGGGTAGCTCGGATTTGGCACGAGTACGGTATCGCCGCTATCGAGTGTCGCCAGCATGAGGTGTGCCAGGCCCTCTTTGGAACCGATGGTGACAATGGCCTCCGAATCAGGATCGAACGCCACATCAAAGCGTCGCTTATACCAATCGGTAATCGCTTTGCGCAGACGTGGAATACCTTTGGACACCGAGTAACCGTGGGTATTGGGACGCTTTGAGGCTTCGACGAGCTTGTCGACAATATGTTGTGGCGTGGCGCCATCCGGATTGCCCATCGACATATCGATGATGTCCTCGCCTCGGCGGCGCGCCGCCATTTTCAGTTCGGCGGTGATGTTGAACACATAAGGGGGAAGGCGCTTGATGCGGGAAAATTCGTGGTTCATGTCGGCGGTGACGGCGCTAAGGACTTGGGGCGGAAGAGTTTGAATCGTTATAATAATTAACGGCTTGCACCGTTTTTGTGCGGCGCAATAAGTTCATTCTAACAAATCCAAATTCGATACCCGTGAAACTTCATCTCGATCCCGTCACTGGCTCCAATGTGATCACCGGCCATGGCCCTGGCTTCGTCGCAATCAACGGCGGCAATATCAGCGCACCCGTGATCATATTGCCGGACAAGATCAT
The DNA here is from genome assembly GCA_026786225.1 of Burkholderiales bacterium. GTDB lineage: Bacteria > Pseudomonadota > Gammaproteobacteria > Burkholderiales > Usitatibacteraceae > UKL13-2. Next base: position 1,560 of record JAJAYN010000618.1, read on the forward strand.
CAACCCGTGGTTGATCGCGTCCCCATCGCCATCTGCACTGGCGTTGTGCATAGACGATTTTGCGGATGTGTTTGAATTGAAACCGGAACTGGTCGTTTTCGGATCCGGTGCATTATTTCGCTTCCCGGACCGACGCATAATGGCCGCGTTCGGCGAAGCACGAATCGGCTTTGAGGTGATGGATACGCCAGCCGCATGTCGCACCTACAATGTGCTCATGAGCGAGGGACGGCGAATCGCGGCGGCCTTGCTAATTGGCATTGGCTAGATTGCCGGGCATAGATGCGATACACTGAATTTGGTATAAAAGCGTAACATCAGTGCTGCTTATTACAGGCAAAAATCGTCACCCAGTTTCAATCGACACTCACAAGGAGCAACTCAATATGAAGTTTTCAACACTCTCAAAATTGGCGGCCGGCTTGCTGGCATCGACTTTCCTGACCGTTCCTGTGATCGCGCAGGAATTGGTTGGTACGCTGAAAAAAATCAAGGATTCCGGCGTGATCACACTCGGTGTTCGCGAGACATCGATTCCGTTTTCCTACCTTGATGACAAGCAGCAACCGATCGGTTATTCGATCGATCTTTGCATGGCCATCGTCGAGGAAGTGAAAAAAGAACTGATGATGCCAACGTTGATGGTCAAGACCAATCCGGTCACGTCGCAGACACGCATCCCGCTGATGTCCAACGGCACCATCGATATGGAATGCGGATCGACAACGAACAACCTGACTCGTCAAAAGCAGGTGGCGTTTGCGCCAGTAACATTTGTGACTGGCACCAAGCTGGTGGTAAAGAAAACGTCCAAGATCAAATCCTATAAAGATTTGAAAGGCAAGACCGTCGTCGTTACGCAGGGCACCACCAATGAACGTACGATCAAGGCCTTGTCCGACACGGAAAACCTGAACATCAAATTCCTGAACGCCAAGGATCATGCTGAATCCTTCCTGACAGTCGAATCCGGTCGCGCTGCAGCGTTCGCGATGGATGACGTATTGCTTTACGGCCTGATCGCCAAGGCGAAAAAACCGAAGGACTTTGATGTGGTCGGTGATTACCTCTCGTACGATCCATACGGCATCATGTTCAGAAAGAACGACGCAGACTTTGCCATCGTCGCCAATCGTGCCCTTGCTAATTTGATGCGCTCCGGCGAAATCAACAAGATTTACGACAAATGGTTCATCGGCAAACTGCCATCGGGAGAAACCATCGGCATGCCGATGAGCCCGTTGCTAAAGGTTGGCTTTCAGCTCCAGGCGCTGCCGGAGTAAGAAAACCCTGCAGGGGAATCGATTGATCGGTTCCCCTTTTTTCTTGTCGTGCAGGCCGCTCGATCATTGAGCGTGGCGTTGATGACATTGTCGTCATGCGCCCGAGAATATGGACTGCCCGTAATTACCTGAGAATCGCAGCCGCGAGCGCAGGATCATGCGCATCACTGCACGATGGGAGCGCAATATGGACTTCAAATTTCTGCTGGAGCAGGCGCCATCCGGCGGCATGACTTATCTGGGCTGGATGTTGTCCGGTCTGATGTGGACAATGCTGGTGTCGATAGCCGCCTGGATAATCGCGTTTGTGCTGGGCTCGATCATCGGTGTGCTCCGCACAGTGCCACTAAAGACTCCGCGCCTGATCGCCACCACCTACGTCGAAATTTTCCGCAACATCCCGTTACTTGTGCAGATGTTCCTGTGGTACTTCGTCATGCCGGAAGTGGTTCCAGTCCAGTTGGGCGACTGGCTCAAGGGTACCTACCCTAATCTCATCACCTTGCCGTTCGCCCAATTCAGCCTTTGGGAGTTCACGGCGGCAGTACTCTGCCTTGGCCTTTACACCGCCTCCCGCGTTGCCGAGCAAGTGCGGGCCGGGATCGAATCATTGCCCATCGGCCAGACCAACGCAGGTCTGGCGATGGGGTTCACACTCCCGCAGGTTTACAAATACGTCATCCTGCCGATGGCGTTTCGCCTCATCATTCCACCGATGACCTCCGAATTTCTCACAATATTCAAGAATTCGTCGACGGCTCTCACCATCGGTATTCTGGAATTGACGGCACAGAGTCGGCAAATTTCAGAGTACACGTTTCGCACGTTTGAATCGTTTACGGTCGCGACGCTCATCTATATCGTTATTACGCTGACCGTCATCTTCCTGATGCGGCTTTTGGAGAACAAAGTCGCAGTACCAGGCTATGTTTCGCAGGGAGGTCACTGATTATGGGTGACTTCGATTTCAGCATCATCATTAAGAGTCTGCCGATATTGTGGGACGGCTTATTGCTATCCCTGCAACTGTTCGCGATCGCGTTGGCTGGTGGCATATTTTTCGGCACGCTGCTTGCGCTGGCCCGGTTGTCGAGTTTCAAATTGCTTTCATATCCTGCTGCGGGATTCGTCAATTTGATCCGCTCCATTCCGTTCATCATGGCAATTTTCTGGTTCTATTTTTTGACGCCGGTGCTGATGCAAAAAATCACCGGCCAGCAGGGCGAAGCAGTCGGACCTTTCACCTCAGCCATCGTCGCGTTCATCATGGTGGAATCGGCCTACTACTCGGAAATTATCCGCGCCGGTATCCAGTCCGTACCGCGCGGGCAACCCTGGGCGGCATACGCGCTAGGACTAAATTATTGGCAGGCGATGGGCTACGTTGTATTGCCGCAGGCGTTTCGCAACATGATCCCGATCATGCTCACACAGGCGATCATCCTGTTTCAGGACACTTCGCTCGTATACGTGGTCGGCTTGAAGGATTTTCTGGGCGCCGCCAGCAAAGCGGGGCAACTCACCGGTCGACTCGTGGAGTTGTACATCTTCGTCGCCATTGTATTTTTGGTGATTTGCTTCGGTGCGTCAAAATTGGTGAAATATATTCAGGTCCATATGGACCCGACCCGCCAACGCGCTGTGAGCAACGACGTCACCCTGAACGGACCCGGTTTAAAACCCGGCGGCGGTTAGTTGGCGTCAGACAAATTGTCCGAACCAATTCAGTCGCAAGCGCGAATTCAAGAGGAAAAAGTTATGGCCATGATCGAGATCAAAAACGTCAGCAAATGGTATGGTGAAAAGCAGGTGCTGGTCGATTGCACAACCAACGTGACCAAGGGCGAAGTAGTGGTGGTGTGCGGTCCGTCGGGTTCCGGCAAATCCACGTTGATCAAGACGGTCAATGGACTTGAGCCGTTTCAAAAAGGCGAGATCACGGTTGATGGTATTTCCGTCGGCGCAAAAAACGCCAATCTTGCCAAGCTCCGATCACGCGTGGGCATGGTGTTCCAGAATTTTGAATTGTTTCCGCATATGAGCGTCACGCAAAATCTGGTGATGGCACAAACGAAAGTACTTGGCCGTACCGAGGCAGCTGCGCGCGAGAAAGGCTTGAAGCTGCTGGATCGCGTAGGCCTCATCGAGCACAAGGACAAATATCCCGCCCAGCTTTCAGGGGGCCAGCAGCAGCGGGTTGCGATCGCGCGCGCACTATCCATGGAACCGATCGCCATGCTTTTCGATGAACCCACCTCGGCACTTGACCCTGAAATGATCAACGAAGTGCTTGACGTCATGGTCGAACTGGCAAAGGAAGGCATGACCATGATGGTGGTCACGCATGAGATGGGCTTTGCCAAGAAAGTTGCGGACCGCGTGATCTTCATGGAGAAAGGCGGAACGATTCTGGAGGACTGCACAAAGGACGATTTTTTTGGTTCGCCGCGCAAACAAAGAACGCAGGATTTCCTGTCGAAAATCCTGCACAACTAGTTACAGTTTTTTGGTCGCCGACGGGGCCGATGGCCCCGTTTTGCATTTGGGGAACGCGCATTTCCGTTAACATGCGATCTCGCCTAACCGAAGACCAAAAATGAATCGAAGTCTGCTCATGATTTTGGGTGCCTGCGGCCTTGTGGTCACCGCCGCCTGGTATTTTGTGCGCCCGCCTGGCAGTGCAGACAGCATTGCAACTGCTGCAGCGAAAACGGCAGCCAACCCTGCCGCGAATGCGCGCAGCGACATGACACTGCCGCAGCTGGCGCAAAAGGTACTGGGCCCAACGCCGTTGATCGGGCCACGGACAATTGTGCCACTGAAAAGCGCACTCGCCCTGGAGTTTGAGAAAGCGATTCAGTTGAAGCCTTTTTATGATCGCTATATCGCCAATCCGGAAGGGGCAGATGCTGAAACCAAGTATTTTGCGGCTGTCGCCATCGAAACCTGTATCGGGCGTGCACGCGGCTCGCAGGGCGTTACGGATGCCGACCGGGAACGCTTCCAGAATCGCCTCAAACCGAATGATCCCAATAACACCCAGCGGGTGGAGGCATTCAATCGTGTGGTGGCGCAGTGCGAAGGTTTTGCAGGGACCAACATTACCGCCGCCGAGGCCGCCAGACTGTACGCGGAAGCTGCCGCGGCAGGCAATCCGGGTGCCAAGATCGCGGTTGCCGCCAACCAATTCAATGAACAGGCTCGCGCAGCAACCGCACGCGGTGTGGAAGCAAGGCGGCTGACAGAAGATCAATTAGCACTTGTGCGCGATGGATTGTCCAGCGGCGATCCATTTGCCATACAGCGCGCCGGGCAATTACTGACATGGAATTCCACGCAGTTGGTTGACCGCAACCTCGGCGCAGCGGGCGACCCATTCAATCCGCGTGACTGGGGGGCCGCGTGGTCGCTCGCTTCCTGCGACAGGGGTGCCAACTGTGGCGCGGATGCATTGCGGGTACTCAATGGCTGCGCTTATCAGGGTGCCTGCGGCTACCAGACATTGGAAGCCTACATGCAGTTCAACGAGCTTGCGCCGAATGTTTATCTCGCCGCACAACAAAACCGGGCGACGATACTCGATGCCATCGCGCAAGGCCGTTGGGACTGGCTTGGTATTGCGGCGGGATCTGGCCGTGTCGTGACCACAACCACGCCCGCGACCGGTACGACAACGCCGACTGGAACGCGTGGCAACCCCACAGGACCGCCCGGCACACGTCGCCCGGGCGGCTGAAATTGAAAGCCATTCCAGTAGAGAAACTAGCATCCGCGCGCTTTTCAGACCATTTTACGCTGGAAAGCCGCGCCAGCTATAGAGTTTTCTCCATTAATGCGCCTACATGCGCAACTGCGCTGCGCCCAAGTGCGGCCAAGTCATAACCGCCTTCGAGCACCGAAACAATGCGCCCATCGGCACAGGCATCCGCCACTTCGCGTATGCGTCGCGTAATCCACACGTAGTCCTCCTCGACCAGTTCCAGATACGCCAGCGGGTCATCTGCGTGGGCATCAAATCCGGCCGAAATGATGATCAGTTGCGGTTTGAAATTCGCCAGCGCAGGGAACCAGGTGCGCTCAATGGCTGCGCGAAAGGCCGGGCCCGCGGTACGCGCCGGCAACGGTGTCGGCACAATATGGGCGTTTCCGGTATCCGCACCGGTGCCGGGATAATACGGGTGTTGGAAGCTCGAACACAGCATGACGCGATCATCAGCTGTGAAAATATCCTCCGTGCCGTTGCCATGGTGCACATCAAAATCGAGTATCGCAACACGCTCAAGCCCATGCGTTTCAAGCGCGTGAACTGCGCCGACGGCGACGTTGTTAAAAATACAAAAACCCATCGCTCGATCATAGGTCGCATGATGTCCGCAGGGGCGCACAGCGCAGAAGGCGTTGGCGACTTCACCAGCCATTACCATGTCCACCCCTTTGACCACCGCACCAGAAGCGCGTTGCGCGGCAGCCAGTGAATATGGGTTCATGGACGTGTCAGGATCCAGCGCCGCGTAATCGCGCTGCGGCGCGACGTCAAAAATGGTATCCACATAGTCTGGCGCGTGAGCGGCAGAAAGCTGCTCGCGCGTGGCGAGTGGTGCCTCAATTTGCAAAAGCGCCGACATCAGGCCCGACTGCTGAAAAGCGTCGTACACTGCCTGCAGCCGTGCCGGACACTCGGGGTGATGAGGGCCCATTTCATGTCTGAGGCAATCTGGATGCGTGATGAATGCGGTGGTCATTTATGCGATCCGGTTTTTCTATAGACCGATGCAACAGGCGTTACCGTTGCAATATTACCGTTGAATTGCGCATCCGCATGGGCGCACGTATCGTAAATTGCCACACGTGCCGTAAAATCAGCAGTCAACTTCAGGATTGTCCATGTCCGTCTCGCTTTTTGAAAAACAACCCGCTCACAACCCGCTTGCCACCGTCTTGGCGCGCGCCGGAGAAATCATCCTCGGCAAAGACCGACAGATCAAAATGGCAATGTGCTGCATTCTCGCGCGCGGCCACTTGCTCATTGAGGACGTCCCCGGCGTCGGCAAGACCACTCTTTCCCACGTGATCGCCAGTCTGCTTGGACTACAGTACCAGCGCATCCAGTTCACGAGTGACCTGCTACCGGCAGACGTCGTCGGCGTTTCCATCTTTGATCGAGAATCAAGCACTTTCCGCTTTCATCCCGGGCCTATTTTCTCGCAGGTTATTCTTGCCGATGAAATCAATCGGGCATCGCCCAAGGCACAAAGCGCGTTGCTTGAAGCCATGGAAGAGCATCAGGTGACCGCAGACGGCGAAACCATGAAGCTGCCCGAGCCGTTTTTTGTCATCGCCACCCAGAATCCCTCTCACCAGATCGGGACTTTCCCTTTGCCTGAATCGCAACTGGATCGTTTTCTGATGCGCATCAAGCTAGGATACCCGGATAAAGCGGCCGAACGTGCCCTGCTCAAAGGTGAAGACCGGCGCGAAATGATCGCCCGCATTACCACAGCAATGTCGGTAGACGAATTGACCGCACTGCAGCGGGACGTCGCGAAGATTTTTGTGTCGGATGCACTGGTGGATTACGTGCAAGCATTGATCCTGCATACGCGCGATTCAGCCCATTTTGAGATGGGCCTCTCCCCACGCGCAGGTGTCGCGTTGTTGCGCGCAGCGCAGTCGTGGGCGCTGATGTCCGGGCGCAATCAGGTGTTGCCGGAAGATGTACAGGCCGTGGCGCCCGCTGTGGTAGGCCATCGACTGAGACCGGTGACGAACGGGGACACCAAGATCCTCGATCCTGCGCAGGAACTCATCCGCGCTGTACCGATACCGTGAAAGCAATCCAGGAACAGGACGTTTCAAAAAAGGGAGAAGACCATGAACAATATCAAAAGAATTTCGCTCACCTGCATTGTTCTAATGACGACCATACTGACGCTGCCGTCGGTCTCGTTTGCAGCCAATTACAAATGCAAGGGTGCCGATGGAAAGATCGAATACAGCGACCGTCCTTGCGACACGGGCAAGGAATCGCTCTCGCAACCGCGGGCTCCCGGCGTCGTCTCAACGCCCACGGTCGCCTCAATGACACGACTGGATACGTTGTTCACCGACTTTGAGGCGCGTCTGTGCGAACGCGAGCAACTCGCCACCGAGATCGATATTGCACAACGCAGCGGTGAATTGAAAAAAGCAGATGCCGTGTGGAAGCCGAGACAGGAACGGCTGAATTTCCTCAACGATACCCTGATCGAGTTTCAGGAGAAGGCCGCCAAAGTTACCAATGGCACCGCGTCCGACAGCCCGGAGATGATGGCGGTGCGAAAGTTTCAACGCAAGCTCAAGGATTGCGGCTCGCTAAGAAAATAGATGCTTGCAAGCCTCACCTATAACCTCCGCCAGCGCATCGCCGATTGGATTTTCCGCGCACGTTTTCCGGAAAAGCCTCCAGTAGTACTCGTTCAGCGCCGTATATTCATACTACCCTCGCGCACCGGCTATTTTTTTGCGTTTGTACTCGTATTGCTGCTGATTGCGTCGATCAACTACAGCCTGTCACTTGGCTATCTGCTCACGTTCCTGCTCGCCAGTATGGGCGGCATTGCAATGTTTCATACGTTTCGAAATCTGGTTCGACTGTCGGTGAGTCCCGGCAAAGTTGAGCCCGTTTTTGCAGGCGAAACTGCGCATTTCTCGGTCATACTCGCCAACCCTACTCTGCCTCGTTACGCAGTTGGCATCAAGCGTGCCCAGGTTCGCGAAGCCGAGCCGGAATTTGGTGATGCGGACGAGGAAAGCAGCGCGACGTTTCAGGTGCCAATGCGGGCC
>JAJAYN010000619.1 GCA_026786225.1 Burkholderiales bacterium
GGAAAAATCGTCCTGATCGGTGCAACAGCGCCAGGCCTCGGAACGTCCCAGGTGACCCCAATCGGCGTACTTTCGCCGGTGGAAGCGTTGTCCCACTCGGTGTCGAGCATCCTGAAAGAGCATTTTTTCCGCACGCCTAGCTGGACAGTATGGGTTTCACTCGCCGTATTCCTGCTTGTTGCCGCGTACCTGGTCGCACTGCTGCCCAGGCTGCGTGCTGGTCCAGCTGCAATATTTACACTGGTGATTTTCCTGGCTCTGCTGGCGGCACACTTCGCACTGATGATGGGGCCTGGCATCTGGGTGAAGCTGATGTTGCCGGCATCGCTGCTGGTGATCGGCCACTTGTTGCTCACCACGAAGCGTTTCCTCATGACCGAGCGCGGCAAGGAGCAATCCGAGGCTGCCGGTGCCGAATCGAATCGCATGTTGGGTCTCGCATTCCAGCAGCAGGGCCAGCTCGATATGGCGTTCGACAAATTCCGCAAGTGCCCGGTTGACGAGCAATTGATGGAGAACGTGTACTCGCTGGCCCTTGATTTTGAGCGTCGTCGGCAATTCAACAAGGCTGAGAGTGCGTTCGCCTTCATCCATCAGAACGATCCAAAATTCCGCGATGTAGCTGATCGGATGAATCGCGCCAAGGTGATGTCGGAGACAATCATCCTCGGCGGCTCTTCCGGCGCGCGCTCGAGGGCGGCCACCATGGTTATCACCGGCACGGGTGAAAAACCGATGCTTGGCCGCTATCAGATTCAGCGAGAACTCGGCAAAGGCGCGATGGGTGTCGTGTATCTGGGTAAGGATCCAAAAATCGGCCGTGAAGTCGCAATCAAGACGATGGCACTTGCCGACGAATATGAGGGCGACGAATTGCAGGAAGTAAAAGATCGCTTCTTCCGTGAGGCTGAATCGGCGGGCAGGCTCGATCACCCGAATATTGTAAAAATGTACGACGCCGGCGAAGAGCACGATCTGGCTTACATCGCGATGGAGTTCATTAAAGGCAAGGATCTGGCGATGTTTACCAAGAATCCGAATTTGCTGCCTTTCGACAAAGTGATGTCGATCATTGAGCGCGTTGCCTTGGCTCTCGACCATGCGCACAAACTCAATATCGTGCACCGAGATATCAAACCCGCCAATATCATGTATGACGTGGATACCGATATTCCCAAGATTACCGACTTCGGTATTGCGCGCGTCACCGATTCCTCGAAGACCAAGACCGGGATGGTGTTGGGGACGCCGTCATACATGTCGCCTGAGCAATTGTCGGGCAAGAAAATCGACGGTCGCTCCGATCTGTTTTCGCTCGGCGTAATGATGTATCAAATGACCTGCGGGCGTCTGCCATTTGAAGGCGAATCGATGACTCAGCTCATGTTTGCGATCGCCAACGAACCGCATCCGAATATTCTGGAAATGAATCCGACATTGCCCGAGTACATGAAGGATTTGATCGATCAGGCGCTCGCAAAGAATTTTGAAGATCGCTTCCAGACCGGTGCTGAATTTGCTGCCGCAATCCGGACTTACAAACAGATCGGTTGATTTGACGGCCGCTCAAACGAAAAGCGCGCTATCAGGCGCGCTTTTCATTTCTATATTACCGATATCCTTTCGTTTATAAGCCTACGTCGCATGCCTCTCTCCTCGCCCAGCTCCCCACGTCAGCCTTTGCACCGCCGCGAAATCACCGTTCGCGGTTACAAGCGCGATGACGGTATGTTCGATATCGAGGGCCATCTGCACGATACCAAGGACATCGATTTCAACGTCGCCAGCGGTCAACGCAAAGCCGGAGAATCGCTGCATTCGATGTGGCTGCGTATCACGATTGACCGTACGTTGACCATCGTCGATGCCGAGGCCACGACAGACGCCATGCCATACGTGGGCCACTGTGACCAGATCGCACCAGACTATAAAAAACTTATCGGCCTCGCCATCCGTCCCGGCTTTAGCGGCCGCGTTAAGGAATTGCTTGGTGGCACCAATGGCTGCACCCACATCACCGACCTCATCGGCGTGGTCGCAACCACCGCATTTCAAACCATCGCTGGCCAGGGTATGCAGGCGCAAGGTGATAAGCCTTTCCAGCTCGACCGGTGCCACGCGCTTGCACTCACAGCACCCGCAGTCGCACGCTACTACCCGCAGTGGTACATCGGTGATGCGCCTTACGGTTCGCCCCCTGCAGAGCCCGAGAATCACTGAGTCCGGTCAATGTGGAGGTCACTGGTAACATAGCAAAGTTAGGTTTTTTCCATGGTGCGCGTGTCATGCTGCGCCGAAGACGAGTCAATTTGAATTCCACCGCAGAGAGTCAACATCCATGAACGTTCACGAATATCAGGGCAAGGAAATCTTGCGCAAATACGGCGTCGCCACACCACGCGGCATGGCGTGTTTTTCGGTCGATGAGGCCGTCAAGGCGGCTGAATCGCTGGGCGGCAAGGTCTGGGTCGTCAAAGCGCAGATTCACGCGGGTGGCCGCGGCAAGGGCGGCGGCGTCAAGGTCGCGAAGTCCATCGACGAGGTGCGCGATTACGCCTCCAAGATTCTCGGCATGACGCTCATTACCCACCAGACCGGTCCCGAAGGTCGCGTGGTCAAGCGCCTGCTGGTTGAAGAGGGCGCGGACATCAAGAAAGAGCTCTACGTCGGCATGGTGGTAGACCGCGTAACCCAGCGCGTGACGCTAATGGCGTCCAGCGAAGGCGGCATGGACATCGAACACGTGGCAGAGCACACGCCGGAGAA
>JAJAYN010000620.1 GCA_026786225.1 Burkholderiales bacterium
ATCGTGCCCCTTGCTGCGAAACAAGCTCGACAAATGCATCGCTTCATACGAGACGCCAATACCGATTTGCTGTGCATGCATGGCGTCCATGAACTGTTTGCGCGTGATCGACAGTTCGAGCAGCGGCAACAATACGCAAAACATGTTCCAGCTATGTCCCGCGTCATCGCCTTTATAAGCTTTGGCGGGCAGCACCAATGCAAGTTGTTTGGCGACCGGTTCAAGCTGCGTGAAATAGTGTTGAACCAGCTCGCGCCGCTTCGCGCACCACGCATCCAGATGTTTGAGCTGTTCCAGGCCCAGTCGTGCGGAAACATCGCTCATGTTGAACTTGCCGCCCGGATAGGCAACGTCGCGCGTGCCATCCGGCTGCCGTGTAATGCCGTGAAAGCGCAACACTTCGGCACGCTTTGCTTCTGCGGGATCCTTGAATATGGCGGCACCGCCTTCAATGGAGGTCATGTTCTTGTTGGGGTGAAAGCTGAATATCGAAATGTCGCCAAATGCCCCGATGGCTTTGCCTTTCCAACCGCTGCCTATCGCCAGCGCGGCGTCTTCGATGACCCGCAGATTGTGCTTTCCCGCCATCGCGTAAAGCCGGTCCATATTGCAGGGCAGTCCGGAAAAATGGGTGGGCACGATGGCTTTTGTTTTTGCGGTGATGGCGCGTTCGACCTGATCGAGGTCGATATTGCGCGTGGACAGATCGCAATCGACCATCACCGTTTTGGCACGGACCTTTTCAATCATATTGCCGACGGAGAAAAATGTCATCGCCGAGGTGATCACTTCGTCGTCGGCACTGCCGCCGCAGGCAGCGCCAATGCCGCAGACCTCGAAAACCACTTCCATGGCGGCGGTGGCGGATGTGAACACGCGGGCAGGACGCCCGCCGTGGTAATCCGAAAGTGCGCTTTCGAATTCCTGCACGCGCGGTCCGCTGGCGATATGCAGCGTGAGCAGGGTTTCTTTCACCGCATCGGCCATGCTTTCGGTGATGGTCGGCCTGGCGAAATTGAGATAAGCCTGGGCACTCATGATTTGGCCACCAGGTAAACGCCGATGATAATGAACCCAATGCCGAACATTTTCTGCGCGGTCAGCGACTCGCCGAACAAGTACCACGCTGCGACAGCGCTGATGAGGTCGCCAATGGAGCGCATGGGATAAGCGATGCTCACGGGTACGCGTGAAAGGCCCTGGATCCACACGACCAGGCTGATAACGTAGCAAAAAACGCCGGCCATGATGTACGGCTGCGTGGCGAGCTGCCAGCCGATCGGAATGATGTTCTCGGTGCTGAAGGCAAACTCGCCAACGCGTGTGGTGCCCGCCTTGAGGCACAACTGCGCCACCGCATTGAGCAGTACGCCGGTGAGCAAGAGTGAGAAAGCGGTCAGCGTCAAAGTGGCGTCCGAAAATTATTTTTTCTTGATGGCGGCGCGGCGCGGGTCGGCGTGAATCACATCGAACTCCATGCCCAATGCGCGTATTTTATCGACATCGCGGGGCGGAATGATAGCAATCGCCGGTCCTGGTGCGTTCCATGCAATGGCGAAGTCGCTGCGGCTCGGGATCCACTTCTGCGGTTCAATCCTCTGCCCCATTTGAAATTCATCGACGTAGTCGACCAGGGTAACTGTACGCTTAAGATAAAACGGCAGGCTCTGCTCGTAGTTTCCGACCGAGTACAGCCGTGTTTCGGGTGTCAGGTGTTTTTTGACCGATTCGGATACCGCAAAGCCCGACTGCAGAGGCGAAATCCGCTCGTACCCGCGTTCGATCAATTCCATGCCGATCATGGTGCCGATGGAGAGCAGCAGTACGCCCAGCCATTTGCGTTGTAGGCGGAACATCACAAAGGCGATCAGTGTGGCTGCCGCGATCGACAGTGCGGCGGCGGCCACCCAGAAGCTCATTTCGGTATACAGGTGGCGGCTGTATTCGTCGGTGCGGCCTGCAGGCGCAACCCACGCCGCGTATGCGCCGGCAAGTGCCAGCGGCACGACCGGCAGCACCAGCCACGACAATCGCTTCGGCTCCACATGGCGCAGGTAAGCACCGATAACCAGCGCCAGCACCGGGAACATTGGCGAAATATAGCCCGCCAGCTTGGAGCCGGACTTGCTGAAAAACAGCAGAATAAACAAGCAGAAAATGAGTGTGAATCTGAGTGGCGCAAACGTCTGTAAAAGTGTTGGTGAGCCCGATCCACGCGACAGTTGTGCGGGGCGAAGCCAGCCCTGTACGGTGGCGGGAAACAGCGCGATTGCCCACGGCAGCAAGCCCAGGAACAGGATAGGCACGAAAAACCACCAGGGTTGTTCGCGCCTGTGCACCGTGCTCAGGAATCGTTCGAAATGTTCATGGATGAAAAAAAACTGCGGAAACTCCGGGTTGCGGATCGACACCAGTGCGAACCATGGTACCGCGACCACCAAAAAAACCAGCGGTCCCACTAGCCACTCCATCTTCCACAGCAGTCGGAAATTTCGCTGCGCAACGCAATATAGAAATAGCGCACCCGCCGGGAAAACGATGCCGATCAGTCCCTTTGACAACACCGCGCCTGCCATGCCTGCCCAGGCTAGCCAGAGCCAGCGTCTGCGCGACGGATCGGTTGCGGCGTTTTGGGAGATCAACACCGAGGCAACCGTGAGCGTCATCCAGAAGGTGAGCCCCATATCGAGCGTGATGATTTCGCTCATTGCCATAAAGTACGGCGAACTCAGCAAGACGAGACCGGCGAGCAGGCCGGTTTCTTCGTCGAACACCCGCTTGCCGGTGTAGGCGATCAGCAGCACGCAACCGAGGCCGCAGAGTGCTGTGTAAAGCCGCGCGGTCAGTTCACTCTCACCAAACAAAATGAACGACACCGCAGTCGCCCAATACTGCATAGGTGGCTTTTCAAAATACTTCAGCCCGTTGAGCCTTGGCGTAACGAAATCACCGCTCGCCGCCATCTCTCGCGATATCTCCGAGTAACGCCCTTCGTCGGGATTGGCGAGTTTGCGGTGGCCCAGGTCACTGAGTGCGACGAAAACAGCCAGCAGCGCTAGCAATAGGATGAGTGGTCGGCGCAGAAGCAGGGACATGGTGTAAGGGTGCAAGCAACGAAAAGGCGTGGCGGGAAGCGCGTGCGACGACGCTGTTGGGTTCGGCCAGCGACGGGCTCACGCAAAAGAGCGCTGATTTTAACTCGACTTCAGTAGAACAATGACGGCACCTGCACCGCCATCAGCCGGTGACGCGTCACAAAACGCCAGCACTTCGTCACGGCGTGAAAGTGACAGGCGGACTTTGTTGCGAATCACCGCCACGTTATTCGGGGAGCGCGTTCCCTTGCCGTGAACGATGCGCACACAGCGGACGCCGCTGTGGCGCGCAACTGCAAGAAAGCGCCCCAGTTCAGTCCGCGCGCCGTCCGTCGTGAGCCCGTGCAAGTCCAGCGACGCCTGCACCACCCACTGTCCGCGCCGCAATCTGCGCAGTACATCGGTCGGCAATCCGGTGCGTTTGAAGGTGATGAGGTCACCGTTTTCGATATCGGCATCCCAACCGGATGTGTCTTTCATCATCTCCACAGGAATCGCGAGATCGTCCTCAATGCGCTTGTATGGGATCGGCTTTGGACGCGCTTTTTGCATGGCCGCACGCGCGGGGACGATCAATGGCACGACACCGTCGCCCGCCATTTCGGCGCGAAACAGGTCTTCATCGTCGTCTGGCATAATTCCCATAAGGCATACAATCTTTAAAACTCTAGCATTGGCGGTCATTTCAGGGCATTTGTGCTCTGAAAAGCGCGCCAATACTAGAGTTTGACTTTCACCGTGGCGGTCGCAGCACTATGATGTGCTTTCCAGATATTTGTCCGCATCCAGTGCAGCCATACAGCCGGTACCGGCGCTGGTAATGGCCTGGCGGTAGACGTGGTCCTGGACGTCGCCCGCAGCGAACACCCCCGGGACCGAGGTCGCGGTCGCGTTCCCCTTCAGTCCGGTCTGCGTAATGATATAGCCGTTAACCATCTCCAGCTGGCCCTCGAAAATCTCGGTGTTGGGCTTGTGGCCGATGGCGATAAAACAACCTTGCAAAGTCAGATCTCGCGTAGATCCATCAGCGGTTGACTTCAAGCGAACACCGGTAACGCCAGTCTTATCGCCCAGGACTTCATCGAGCGTATGGTTCCAGAGGATGGTGACCTTGCCTTCTTTTTCCTTGGTAAACAGGCGGTCCTGCAGAATTTTTTCCGAACGGAATTTATCGCGGCGATGCACGACCGTGACGTGTTTGGCGATATTGGAAAGATAGAGCGCTTCTTCCACCGCCGTGTTGCCGCCGCCGACCACACAAACATCCTGGCCCTTGTAGAAAAACCCGTCGCAGGTCGCGCAGCCGGAAACGCCGCGGCCCATGAACGCTTCCTCGGAGGGCAGGCCAAGGTATTGTGCAGACGCGCCGGTGGAGATGATCAGCGCATCGCAGGTGTAGCTGACCGAATCACCCTTGAGTAAAAAAGGCCGCTGCTTGAAATCGACGGCGTTGATGTGGTCAAAAATGATTTTGGTGTCGAAGCGTTCAGCGTGTTTCAGGAACCGCTCCATCAAGTCTGGACCTTGCAGGCCTTCGATGTCGGCAGGCCAGTTTTCGACCTCGGTGGTCGTCATCAATTGCCCGCCCTGCGCCATGCCGGTGATCAACACCGGTTTCAGATTGGCGCGTGCAGCATAGATGGCGGCGGTATAGC
>JAJAYN010000621.1 GCA_026786225.1 Burkholderiales bacterium
GCTTCGGTGCGTTTCTTTTTCGCTGATCGTTACAACCCGCTTCACGAGCCGCAAGTGCTAAAACGGGCACTGCGGCAAGCGGTTGACAAGGTAGACGCGGATATATGCAAGTGGGCGATATGCTTACGGTGCCGATCGCATGAGAGGGCCCCCGACTGCGCAAAAACATTCACTGCGGCTGGGATGTTAAGCCCCCCAATAAACGCAGCGAACTTTTTGATTATATGGAAGTTTTCAGGTAAAAGCCAGACGCAGTCCTGTTAGCGCTTGACTGCCAAACGACGCACTGTACAGGTGACGCAATTGCCTCTAGCCCTGATGCGCGGCCAACCACGGAATGTAGCGGGCAACGCCTTCTTCCACGGTGAGAAGCTCGTCTTCGTAACCCGCTGCACGCAAATTCGTCAGGTCGGCCTGGGTGTAGCTTTGGTATTTGCCTTTGAGCGCGTCTGGAAAGGCAACATACTCGATCAAGCCCTGGGAATTCATCGCGGTCAGCGTTAGCGCAGCTTCTCCGTCAAGCGCACGGCAGGCATTGAGGCTCGCCACCGCCATGTCATTAAATGTCTGGCTTCGTCCGGTGCCGAGATTGAATATTCCCGACACATTTTCATTGTCCAGAAAATATAAATTCACTTTGACCACGTCTTCAATTGACACGAAATCACGCCGCTGCTCTCCATCGGCGTAGCCATCGCTGCCTTCAAAAATCCTGATCTTTCCGCTGGTACGGTACTGGTTAAAAAAATGATAAGCAACCGATGCCATGCGCCCCTTGTGCGACTCACGCGGACCATAAACATTGAAATAACGAAACCCCGCGACCTGCGCACTCGCATCAGCAAGGCGGGGACGAACGACCTGATCAAAAAGAAACTTGGAGTAGCCGTAAACATTTAGCGGCGCCTCGCAGTCGCGCGTCTCGACAAATGTCTTTCCACCGCCGTACACTGCCGCTGACGACGCATAAATAAACGGTACCGCTTCTTCCTGACACCATTCAAGCAACGACAACGAGTAACGATAGTTGTTGTCCATCATGTAGCGGCCATCGGTTTCCATCGTGTCCGAGCACGCGCCCTGGTGCAGTACCGCCTCGATATCACCGCCCAGTTCGCCGGATTCGACAACGTCCAGAAAATCCTTTTTGTCGACATACTCGGCAATTTCGCAGTCTACAAGATTCTTGAATTTGTCAGCCTTGGTGAGATTGTCTACAGCAACAATATCTGAGAGCCCGCGCGCGTTTAGCGCTTTTACGATGTTACTGCCTATAAATCCGGCTGCGCCGGTAACAATGATGGTCATATTTTTTAGTGTATTTGGGTATTCGCGGATTCTGAATTCAATTCAACGACGAGATCAACTCTTCGCGGGAAACGGTCGCCGTCCCGAGCTTGCCAACGACAACGCCCGCTGCGCGATTGGCAATTCTCATTGCGTCTTGCATATTGAGGCCTGCAGCCATCATCAATCCAAGTGTCGCGATGACAGTGTCACCAGCTCCCGAAACATCGTAAACCTCCTGCGCCTGTGTGGGTTCGTGCATTGCGCCCGTGTTTGAAAACAGCGACATGCCTTCTTCGGATCGCGTCACCAGCAATGCGTCCAGATCCAGTTCCGATCTCAGCAGTTCCGCCCGCTTGGCGAGATCAGCTTCATCCTTCCAGCGCCCTGCTACTTGCCTGAATTCGCCGCGGTTCGGTGTCAGCAGCGTCGCACCACGATAACGCGCAAAATCATCGCCCTTGGGGTCAACCAGGATCCGCTTGCCATGTGCTTTGGCGGCGTTGATCATTTTCGATACATGGGTTAATCCGCCTTTGCCGTAGTCAGACACAATGACCACGTCAACCCCATCCACGAGTGACTCGAAATCATCAAGCTTGTCTTCCAGCACCTCCCGCGACGGCGGCGTCTCGAAATCGATACGCAGCAACTGCTGCTGCCGGCCGATGACACGAAGCTTCACGGTCGTCGGAAATTGCGCGTCCTTATGAAACATCGTCGTGACATGCTCTTTTTCAAGCAGTGTGGCGAGAGTCCTTCCAGCTTCGTCGTCACCGACTACTGACAGCAAAGTCGCCTTACCGCCAAGCGAGGCAATATTTCGCGCCACGTTTGCGGCACCGCCAGGTCGTTCTTCGGTGCGTTGCACATGCACCACCGGCACCGGCGCTTCCGGTGATATACGCGTGACATCGCCAAACCAGTAGCGGTCAAGCATCACATCGCCAACCACCAGTACACGTGCGTTCTCGCAATCAGGAAGAGTGAGTTTGCTCATCCGCGTGATGAGAACTGTGCGCGACCGATGGGGTAATACTCGAAGCCCTGCTCACGCATTGCGTCAGGCTCATACAAATTACGTCCGTCGAACACGACGGGTGCTTTCAATGCCGCTCTCATCGCGGAAAAATCCGGCGCGCGGAAATTTTTCCACTCCGTCACGATGGCCAGTGCATCTGCACCATTCAACGCCTCCATCGCACTGGCTGCAAATTTGACGCCCGGATTGTCACCGAGCAGGTGTTTCGCTTCAGCGAGCGCAACCGGATCGAAAGCGATTATTTTTGCGCCGCGCTTCAGCAAATCTTCAATCAACACCAGGCTCGGTGCCTCGCGCATGTCGTCGGTATTTGGCTTGAACGCGAGACCCCAGAGCGCAAAGGTTCGTCCGGAAAGGTTGTCGCCAAAACGTTTGACGATCTTTTGCGTCAATACGTGCTTTTGTGCGTAGTTGACCCGCTCCACGGCATCGAGCAACTTCAGGTCCATGCCCGCCGCCGTGGCAGTACGCTGCAGCGCCTGTACATCCTTGGGGAAACATGATCCGCCGTAGCCAATGCCCGGATACAGGAAGTGGTAGCCAATGCGCGGGTCGGAACCCATGCCCCTGCGTACGGATTCGATATCGGCGCCAAGCAGTTCAGCGAGAAGTGCCAACTCGTTCATAAATGAAATCCGTGTGGCCAACATCGCATTTGCAGCGTATTTGGTCAGTTCCGCCGAGCGCACATCCATGACCATCAGCCGATCATGATTACGCTGGAAAGGTGCGTACAGCGCACGCATCGCATTGATCGCTTGGTCATCATCGGCACCAATTACGATACGGTCCGGCCGCATGAAATCTTCGACCGCTGCACCTTCCTTGAGAAACTCCGGGTTGGACACGACCGAAAACTTGAGGTCTACCGCACGCTTTTGCAACTCTTCCGCAATCGCTACACGCACCTTGTCCGCTGTGCCAACCGGTACGGTCGATTTGTCCATGACAATTTTTGACGTTGTCATCAGCTTGCCGACATTTCGCGCAGCGGCCACAACGTATTGCAAATCAGCGGAGCCATCTTCACCTGGCGGCGTTCCCACTGCGATGATCTGGATGTCGCCAAATTCGACACCTGCCGCCACGTCGGTTGTAAAACGCAGCCGTCCGGCAGCGACGTTGCCAGCGACCATTTCTTTCAGGCCCGGTTCGTAGATCGGAATGCCGCCAGCATTGAGCATGGCTATTTTCTCGGCGTTGACATCCATGCACAGCACGTTGTTGCCGACGTCAGCCAGGCACGCACCAGTCACAAGGCCAACGTATCCAGTTCCAATGACGGTTATTTTCATTAAATGGCTTATTTTGTATTTAAGAAGATTGAACTATGCCAAAACCGCGCTGGCTCGCAACGCCGCAAGTTGCTGGTTGATGTCTTGTAGCGTGGCGACAGGATTGCTGGCGTGCGAGATACTGCGTCCGATGACCAGATAGTCGGCTCCCATTTTGATGGCATCCAATGGTGTTACCACACGCTGCTGATCTCCCTTGCTGTCGCCCTCAAGACGAATCCCTGGCGTGACAAGCTGAAACGCCCCGCCCAGAGCCACCTTGAGGGAAGGTGCCTCCTGCGCCGAACAGACAACGCCATCGAGCCCACACGCCTTGGTCAAAGCTGCCAGGCGCAACACATTGTCTGCAGTCGAGCCCACGAGGCCGATTTCCGGCAGTTCGGCATCCGACAAACTGGTCAGCACTGTGACGCCGATCAGCAATGGCCTGGCGCTTGCAAAATCGACCGCTTCGCATGCCGCCAGCATCATGCGACTGCCGCCACTTGCATGCACATTGAGCATCCACACACCCTGCGACGCGGCGACGCGACAGGCGCTGGCGACGGTATTGGGAATATCGTGAAACTTGAGATCAAGAAATACATCAAAACCGCGATGCATCAACGCATCGACCATTTGCGGACCAGCGGCGGTATGCAACTCCTTACCCACTTTCACGCGGCACGCAGCCGGATCGAGGTGCGCCGCAAAATCCAGCGCGGATTTCGCGTCGGGATAGTCGAGTACGATGATGACCGGTTTGGTATTCAACATCATCCTTCCGCCTGCAATTTTGCCAAGTGACGATCCGAGGTATCGTATTCTGCCGTTCTTCTCGGTGGGAATGTCTCCCAGCCTGCGCATGCCGGACACTGCCAGTAGAACTGTTTGGCTTTGAAGCCACAGCTTCCGCAAAGATAAACGGCGAGACGGCTCGAATGGGTGTGCACCAGATCCTTCAATACCTTTAGATCTGCCTTTCTATCGTCAGGTGCTGCAAGCAACTCCGCCTCCAGAAGTCGATCCAACCCAACCAACGTCGGATTCTGCCGCAAATCTTCCTGAACGAGCTGGTAGGCGGCGGTGGCACCCTTGCTCTTCATGGTCGCGTGAAAGATCGCGTTGAATAGATCCAGGGCGGGGTATTGTTGCTGCGATGCGCTTAACTCCATCAGCCCCTGCTCTGTTTTTCCGATTGCTTCAAAGCTTGTCAATATCTGGTCCGCCATCAAACCGAGATAGGCCGGATCCTGCTGCTCAATTTTGCGCCATGTGGCGATCGCTTGCTCATGCTGGCCTGACGCCGCCAGCCACTCACCCTTTACCAGGTTTGCACGTACGCATTTATCATTGGCTGCCAACGCCGCATTCAGATATTCGTCTGCTTCATCGTTCATACCTTGTTGATGAGATTTTGTTGCCGATTCGCAATAATAATTGGCGATCTCTTTGGCGTACGCCGACGTGTCACCGTCACCGGATTGCATGCGCCTGGCAACGTCAATTGCCTTTTGCCAATCGCGTTCCTGTACATAAATTTCCAACAGAAGTTTAAGTGTTTGCGATTGCTGCTTTTTGCTGCCCGCCGACTTTGCAGAAATATCACAAAGAATGCGTTCCGCGTGCTCAAGCAGCCCCGCCTTTTCGAAGTCAAGCGCCAAATCCAGCAGTGCCGCCGTGCGTTGCTCGGCCGGCAAATCAGCTCGCTCGGACAAACTCTGGTGGATACGAATGGCGCGGTCGACTTCACCGCGTTTGCGAAACAGGCTACCTAACGCAAACTGCAACTCGACAGCTTCCGGCTGTTGCTTTGTGACCTCGATGAACGCTTCGATGGCCTTGTCCTGTTGCTCGGTCATCAAAAAATTGAGGCCTTTGAAATAGGACTGTGGCAGGGAACGCGACTCGGAAAGCAACTGCTTGATGTCGATGCGTGCCACCATCCAGCCCATGCCGAAGCACGCGAGTGCGGCTAGAAATATCCAGGGCAACCACTCAAACATTGTTTTCGCTGCCCGACACCGGCGGCAATGCTGTACTTGCTTCATGCGTTTTGTGTTGCAACGCGCGATTGAGCTTGCGTATCTCGCGCTTGAGCTCGAATATTGTCATTAACGAGGCCAATAGGCCAAGCAACAATCCGCCGCCGAAGAATGCGAGAAGAATGAGTACCAGTGGCGCCTTCAGGCTCGAATCCATGTAGCCATACAGGACAACGGGGTCTGCATTTCTGGCAGCGAACCATACGATGAGCAGAATTACAACAATGCGTACGATCCAGATCAGTATTTGCATGGTATTAACATCCTTTCACCGCCGAGTTTTCCACAGTGCCCGGGTAACAAAATAAAAAAGCCAGATGCGTCACCACATCTGGCTATTTTGCCGATCAATTTCCTATTCACCTGGTTTGGTGATGTCGGTTGCTGCATCGATGAGATCGACTCGCTCGCGCAGTTCCTTGCCCGCCTTGAAGTGCGGAACATACTTCTTCGGTACTTGCACTTTTTCACCGGTTTTTGGATTGCGACCCGTGCGTGGCGGCCGATAATTGAGGCCAAAGCTGCCAAACCCGCGAATTTCAATGCGGTCGCCGCTCGCAAGCGTAAGAGACATTGCATCCAGCATCGCCTTCACGGCCAATTCGGCATCTTTCGGTGCCAACTGGCTATGCCGCGCGCTGAGAATTTCAATCAGTTCTGACTTCGTCATTGACTTCACGAGGCGTTTCCTGAAATCGTTATTGCAAGAGAATAGCTAGTGCAGGACTGTGTCTAAAACACAGTCCTGCAACCGCCTACTTTTTAACGCTTTTTATAATTATTCGCCTTGCTTGAGCTTGGCCTTGAGCAGAGCGCCCAAGTTAGTCGTACCCGCATTTGACGGTGAATCATCGACCATGCGCTTCATCGCATCTTTCTCTTCAGCCGAATCTTTGGCCTTGATGGAAAGATTGATGTTGCGCGTCTTGCGGTCAACGTTGACGATCACTGCTTCAATCTCATCGCCTTCTTTCAAATGCGTGCGGATATCCTCCACGCGTTCGCGCGAAACTTCCGATGCACGCAAGTAGGCTTCGATATCGTCCGTCAGCGCAATGGTCGCACCTTTGGCGTCGATCGATTTCACGCGGCCTTTTACCAGCGTGCCTTTGTCATGGATCGCGGTGAAGTTGGTGAACGGATCATCGTCCATCTGCTTGATGCCAAGCGAAATACGCTCGCGCTCCATGTCGATTGCCAGCACAACGGCTTCAAGCTCATCGCCTTTCTTGTAGTTCTTGACGGCTTCTTCGCCGGCGACATTCCATGAGAGATCCGACAAGTGAACGAGGCCGTCGATGTTGCCTGGCAAGCCAATGAAGACACCAAAATCAGTAATGGATTTGATCGTACCTTTGACTTTTTCGCCCTTCTTGTGGGACATCGAAAACTCTTCCCACGGGTTTGCCATGCACTGCTTCATGCCCAGCGAAATGCGGCGGCGCTCTTCGTCGATCTCAAGGATCATGACTTCGACTTCGTCACCCAGCGAGACGACTTTGGCTGGATGGACATTCTTGTTGGTCCAATCCATTTCGGAAACGTGTACCAGACCTTCGATACCGGCTTCGATTTCGATAAACGCGCCGTAGTCAGTCAGGTTGGTGACTTTGCCGAACAGACGCGTGCCCTGCGGATAGCGACGTGACAGACCCGTCCATGGATCATCGCCCAATTGCTTCATGCCCAGCGAGACGCGGTTCTTTTCCTGATCAAACTTGAGGATCTTGGCTTCGACTTCATCGCCAACATTCAGCACTTCCGAAGGGTGCTTGACACGACGCCATGCCAGATCGGTGATGTGCAACAGACCATCGATACCGCCCAGATCCACAAACGCGCCGTAGTCGGTGATGTTCTTGACGACGCCTTTGACAATAGCGCCTTCTTTCAGGTTTGCCATCAGCGCTGCACGGTCTGCACCAGCGGAGGCTTCCATCACTGCGCGGCGCGACACCACAACGTTGTTACGCTTGCGATCAAGTTTGATGACCTTGAACTCCAGTTCCTTGCCCTCGAACATCGAGGTATCTTTGACAGGACGCACATCGACCAGCGAACCCGGCAGGAAGGCGCGAATACCATTGACCATCACGGTCAGGCCGCCCTTCACTTTGCCGGAAACCATACCGGTGATGATCTCGCCCTTGTCCAGCGCGACATCCAGATCGTGCCAGGCGGAGAGTTTCTTGGCGCGTTCGCGCGACAGCTTGGTTGCGCCATGGCCATCTTCGATGGCTTCGATTGCAACGGTGACAAAGTCGCCAACTTTAACTTCAAGTTCGCCTTTGTCATTCTTGAATTCTTCAACGGGGATCACGGACTCGGACTTCAAGCCAGCGTTGACCACCACGATATTGCGATCAACGAGCACTACTTCAGCGGTGATCATTTCGCCAACGCGCATTTCCTGACGGGTCAGGCTTTCCTCAAAAAGGGCGGCAAAACTATCCATGGAGGGCGGGGCGGATTTGGAGGGTTGGGCGGATGCGGACATAGGAAACTGCACTTTCGGGTTAGGCCACGGTCTGGCGAGTGTGGCGATTAGTCAACGTTGATCCCTTAGAAGGACCAACACCGGTACAACGGCTGGAGAAGCGAAGCGTCAGCCAAAAAACTGACTGAATTCAAGAACCTACTGATTTTTGAGCCAAGCTGAGGATTTTTTGCACCGCTTCATCAGCGGAAATCTCAGTCGTATCAATTAGATAGGCATCTGGATAGTGCTTCAATGGCGCTACCGGGCGGTTCATATCTCTTTCATCCCGGGCGCGCAATTCTTTCACAACGTCGGTCATTATTGCAGACATTCCTTTTTCTTTCAACTGCTTAGTGCGTCTTGACGCTCTTGCCTCAGCGCTGGCGGTCAAGTACACCTTCAAAGTCGCGTCTGGAAAGACAACTGAGCCCATATCCCGGCCGTCGGCGACCAAACCGGGACTCAGCCGGAAGCTACGTTGGAGATGTAAAAGCGCATCGCGAACTGCCGGCAAGGCAGCTACGCGGGAGGCGTTCTGACTGGCGGCTTCGGTGCGTATATCGTCCCCGACATCATGACCATCAAGTAATGTCCTGCCATCGCGAAAAACGACGTTCAGGGATTGTGCAGCCCGCGCCACACCCGCACCATCAGCAAGATCAACGCCCTGGCGCAGCGCTGCAAGCGCAGTCAAACGATACAACGAACCACTGTCGAGATAGTGAAATCCCAGGTTTTCGGCCACACGCTGCGCGACCGTGCCCTTGCCCGACGCAGTCGGACCGTCCACAGCGATAACCGGTATCGACGACTGGCTCATGAAGCGATTTTCTTCAACTCTGCAAAATACGACGGGAATGTCTTGGCGACGCAATCGGGGTCGTTAATGCGCACGCGGATACCGGCCAACGACACGAGTGAAAAGCACATGGCCATGCGATGGTCGTCATACGTATCGATGGTGACATCAGTCTTGAAGTCAAACGGTGGTGTGACGCGAATATAATCCGCGCCCTCCTCGACAACTGCACCGAGTTTGCGCAATTCGGTCGCCATGGCAGCAATGCGGTCCGTCTCTTTTACCCGCCAGCTCGCGATATTTCGAATCGTGGTAGTGCCGTCAGCGAACAAGGCGCAAATTGCAATGGTCATTGCTGCGTCGGGGATGTGATTCAGGTCGGCGTCGATAGCGACAAGTTTTCCAGACGCGGGTGCTGAAACTTCCATCCAGTCGCTACCCATTTGCACTTGTGCGCCCATCAAACCAAGTACGTCAGCAAAGCGGGTGTCACCCTGAATGCTGTGGGTGCCGACACAAACGACCTTCACGGGTCCGCCACCGATAGCGCCTGCGGCGAGGAAGTACGAAGCGCTTGAGGCGTCACCTTCTACGCTGATCGCACCGCCAGTGGGCAGTTGGTAGGTGGCATTCGCGGGTACGACAAACGCCCGCCAGTCTTCACGTCCAACAGTCACGCCAAATTGCGCCATCAGATTCAGCGTAATGTCGACGTAGGGTTTTGAAATCAGCTCGCCCATGACCTCAATACGGATCGCGCTCCCGGTTTTGTGCGTAAGTATCGGCAATGACAATAACAGCGCTGACAGAAACTGGCTGGAAACATCGCCGCGTACCTGAATACGATCCACCGACATGGGTTGGCGGGCACGTATTTCCAGCGGTGGAAAACCGGCATGCTGCAGGTAATGTATGTCCGCCCCCAGCATACGCAAAGCATCAACGAGGTCACCAATGGGACGCTCATGCATGCGCGGCACGCCGGAAAGCTTGTAACAACTACCGGGTGCCGCGAATATAGACAGGGCAGCCGTCAACGGGCGGAAAGCGGTACCCGCATTACCCAATAACAATTCGGCTTTCTCAATGGAAAATGCTTTGCAGCCGTCAACCACAACGTCGCCCTCACTGGCACTTAGCACCTGCACACCAGCGCCCAATTGCAGAAGTGCCTCCAGCATCACGTCGGTATCGTCAGACTTCAACAATCCCTTGACCATGGTCCGACCTTTGCACAAAGCAGCGAGCAACAGGGTGCGGTTGGAAATGCTCTTCGAGCCAGGCAATTTCACCGCGCCACTGGCACGACGGTATGGACCGACGTCCAGAAATTCAGCGCGCGCGCTCATGTCGCTTCATCGGGAAACCCGTCGAGTTCGCCCGCCATCCACTGGTCACGCGCATGCCTGGCGCGCGCCATCAATTTCTCAAGTGCGTCGCCATCTCTGGCCAACAAAGCCCGCTTCAGCTTGCTCAGCTGCGCCTCATAGGTGTCGAGTTCACGCAATAGTGCATCGCGATTATTCAGCGTGATATCCCGCCACATTTCAGGGCTGGACCCGGCGATTCGTGTGAAATCGCGAAACCCGCTCGCTGCAAACGAAAATAGTGTTTTTGCATTCGGGCGCGACGCGAGTTCGTCAACCAAAGCAAAGGCCAGCAGATGTGGAAGATGGCTCACCGCCGCAAATACGGCGTCGTGTGTTTCGGCGAGCATCTCGACTACACGCGCACCGCACCCTTGCCACAACGAACGCACACGCTCAACTGACTGCGCTGTATTTTCCGGGATTGGCGTTAACACGACGTGCTTGCCGTCGAATAAGCCGGCATCGGCCGCAGCGACACCCGCGCGTTCCCGCCCGGCAATAGGATGGCCCGGCACGAACTGTGCAATGCGGCCACCAAACGCAAGACGCGCCGCGACAATCACATCCTGCTTGGTACTGCCAGCATCTGTGACGACAGTTTCGCTTCGCAAATGCGGAAGAATTTCTGCCAGTACGGCAGGGATCTGTCGCACCGGCACAGCGATCATGAGCGCATCGCAAGTACTGACCGCCGCAAACGATGCACACTCGTCAATTACGCCAAGCGCCTGGGCGGCGTCGAGTGCACCCACGTCGCGGTCGATGCCGATCAGGCGTGCGTCGCCGAGCGCGCGCCCGCGCCGCAATGCAAGCGCGAATGAGCCACCAATCAAGCCAATGCCGATAATCCCGATTTTCAAATTAAAGTCTCAAACTCCAGCTCTGGCGCGGCGTATGGCAGATAAATGCCTGAAGAAGCCCGTCATTGCTGGTTCTACAATTATTTTTCCTGCTGCGCCATCGCGTTGTCCAGCGCTTCCAGGAAGCGCAAATTTTGCACTTCCGTACCGATGGTTACGCGCAAGTAGTCTGGCAGGCCATACCC
>JAJAYN010000622.1 GCA_026786225.1 Burkholderiales bacterium
ATTTACACCTTCAACCACCGCGCGCGCGAAGTCAGGTAGCACTTTGAGTACCGTGCCGCGCTTGCCTTTGTCTCTGCCGGTGAGGACGACCACTTGGTCGCCTTTGCGAATTTTGCTCATAATCGGCCCCTTACAATACTTCGGGTGCCAGCGACACGATCTTCATAAAGCGCTCGTTACGCAATTCACGCGTAACGGGCCCGAAGATGCGGGTGCCGATTGGCTCCAGCTTCGCATTCAAGAGTACGGCGGCATTACCGTCGAACTTGATGAGCGAGCCATCGTTGCGACGAACGCCCTTGGCGGTACGCACCACCACGGCATTGTAGACTTCGCCCTTTTTTACGCGGCCACGGGGCTGCGCAGATTTAATGCTGACCTTGATAACGTCACCAATGCCCGCATAGCGGCGCTTGGAGCCGCCGAGGACCTTGATACACATTACTGACCGTGCGCCGGTGTTATCGGCGACGTCGAGAATCGACTGCATCTGAATCATTTTTTATCTCCAACTTGTTCCGCACCACGCTGGTGGCACAGATAGTCTTGGATCCGTCTTATGTCTTCCACACCCCGAAAGGGCATGGACAACAGGTTAGAAAACTTCTTTTTGCCCGATCGCTTGATTTCGGCTTCGGCTGACGCCCGGGCTGTACGAGCTGCGTTGTTTTGCGGTTCGTTTTTTAGCAGACTACCAGCCGACGAAGCCACGGCTGGAGCAGCAAAGTCCGCAAGTATATACCGGAAAAGTCCAGGGACACAAGCACGATTTTAAGATTTAATGAGTTCGTCGTGCCCGCTCTGGCAATTCAGCCATTGCATAGCGAGGGTGCCATGGTTCCTCGGCCGAAAATCGCTTCTATTTTTGAGAGTGGTTGCTTACTCGTTACCAAGCCACCCGCCGGCAATCCTGCATAGCGCCCAGCAAACTTGGTCAAAACCTTTTGGTCAGCGTCATTTGCGCGCCCTCGCGCTTCATTTCCACGCGATTCAGAAAACTCATCCCAAGCAATGCCACATTCAGACCACCTTCAAATATGCTCGCCTCTATCCCGTACAAGGTGATTTCACCAATCGTGACTGCGTCCAGCTTCACTTTCCACACCGGCACGATACCACCGGCGGTCGCAGAATATCCTTTTTGACCCTTTGTGAAGTCGATTCCCATTGTCCGCGCGTCGATAGCCGGAAGTGCGACTGATGTTGCGCCGGTATCGATGAGAAAACGGACTGCTTTTCCGTTTATCTGCCCCATTGTCCAAAACTGGCCGACCGTATCGGCGCTAACCTTCAACGTGTTGCTGCCGTTCGCGCCAATACTGGGCGCAGCGAAATGCTCCCCAATTTCCAGAGCGTGCCGCTTGCCATCGATATTGAATATGGCGCTGCTCGATGCGGTACTAAGAAGGGTTACGCCTTCGACTTGCTTTTGTCCGACTGAAATGGTTCGCGGTGACGCGCCATTGATGACTACGACGGCCTTGCCAGGGAACAGCCCGACTACCGTCACATTGGCAGCCTGCGCGTGCAGGCTCAGAGTGCCCGACCATGCAAAGCCAGCCGTAAGGACGATGCCGTTACAATGCCGCATTCCCGCACACATAAAGCCCGTGAAACCTGTCGCCATTTTTCGTTTTTCTGCCGAGGACGGACCCGGTTATTTTGCCAGTTTTCTGGATAGGAATGCGGTGCCTTGGACGCTCTTTAAGCTCGATGAAGGGTCATCGTTGCCGGACAATCCCGATGACTACGCTGGATTTGTATTCATGGGCGGGCCGATGAGCGTCAACGACGATTTGCCTTGGGGACCGGCCATCATCAATTTGATTCGCCATGCTGTCGCAAGCGACCAGCCTTGTATTGGCCACTGTCTTGGTGGTCAATTGATGTCCAAGGCGATGGGCGGTCATGTGACAGGCAATCGTGTAAAGGAAATCGGCTGGAACAACGTGCGCGTGGTTGATTCAGCTCTGGCGAGCGACTGGCTGGGAAAGGATGACTTCAACCTGACAACCTTCCAATGGCACGGCGAGACGTTTTCCATTCCAGACGGTGCCGAACGCATACTTACCGGCGATGCTTGCGAGAATCAGGCCTTCGTCATGGGCAAGTCTCTCGGAATGCAATGCCATACCGAGATGACGCCGGAAATGGTTGAAGACTGGTGCCAGGACTGGGCAGCGGAAAACGCGGATCCATCGTTGCCAAGTATTCAAACCCCGGAAGAAATGCTTGCGGCAACAGGCACCAACATTCTCGCCTTGAATCGCCTCGCAGACCGGCTATATGCAAAGTGGCTGGAGGGTGTCTATCCGCATCTGAACGCGCAACCCGTCAGTCGCGAAAGTTGTTGAACTGCAAAGGCACTTCAGTAATTTTTTCCTTGCATAACGCAATCGCCTGCTGAAGGTCGTCGCGCTTGGTGCCTTGTACGCGCACCGATTCTCCCTGAATTGACGCGGTCACTTTGATTTTCGATTCTTTGATCAACTTCTGGATTTTCTTGGCCAAGTCTGACTCGATTCCATTCTTGACATTGATGATCTGCTTGACCTTGTCGCCGCCGATTTTCTCGCGGTCTTTTTCGTCCAGCAGTCGCACGTCAACGCCACGCTTGGCCATCTTGTTCATCAGAACATCTTTGACCTGACCAAGCTTGAAGTCGTCGTCGGCAAACAGGGTCAGCTCAAACTCCTTTTGCTCCACGCGCGCATCGGAACCCTTGAAATCGAAACGCGTCGAGACCTCTTTATTGGTCTGTTCGATCGCATTTTTGAGCTCGACCTTGTTGGCTTCGGAAGCAATATCAAAAGATGGCATTTGGAACCTCGCTATTCCAGCTCGGCAAGGAGCTGGGGTATTATTTTTTGCTTAACTTCTTGTTCGCCGCAATGCGCAGCCGGAGTGCGTTCAGCTTGATGAAACCACCCGCGTCGGCTTGATTGTACGCGCCACCGTCATCATCGAAGGTGGAGATGGTTTGATCGAACAGCGAATCAGTCTTCGATACGCGCCCGGCCACCAACACGGACCCTTTGTAGAGTTTCAATCTCACGCGACCATTGACCGTCGCTTGCGATTGGTCGATCAAGCTCTGCAACAGAATTCGCTCAGGCGAAAACCAGTAGCCGTTATAGATCATGCGGCCATAGCGCGGCATCAAATCATCTTTTAGCGCCAATACTTCGCGGTCCATGGTGATGGACTCGATGGCGCGATGGGCCTTGAGCATGATCGTTCCACCCGGCGTTTCATAGCATCCGCGTGACTTCATCCCGACATAGCGGTTTTCAACCATGTCGAGCCGACCAATACCATGCTTGCCGCCGAGGCGATTCAATTCAGTCAGCACTTTGGCGGGCGTTAATTTTTTGCCATTGATGGCAACGATGTCACCCTTCGCGTAATCAAGTTCGACATACTCGGGTTTGTTCGGAGCTTTTTCCGGTGACACCGTAATACGCCACATCGAGTCTTCTGCTTCGAAATTCGGATCCTCCAGAATCCCGCCCTCGTAGCTGATATGCAGCAAGTTGGCGTCCATCGAATAGGGCGCGCCACCGCCTTTGCGCTTTTTGAAGTCGACGGGGATGTTGTGCTTGTCGGCGTATTTCAACAATTTCTCGCGCGATAGCAGGTCCCATTCACGCCACGGCGCGATGATCTTCACATTCGGCATCAAGGCATACGCGCCGAGTTCAAATCGCACCTGGTCGTTGCCTTTGCCGGTCGCACCATGAGAGATCGCATCAGCGCCGGTCTTACGGGCGATGTCGATCATGTTCTTGGCGATCAACGGACGAGCAATCGAGGTGCCAAGCAGATATTCACCTTCGTAAACCGTGTTTGCACGAAACATGGGAAACACGAAGTCGCGTACGAATTCTTCGCGCAAATCCTGGATATAGATATTCTGTTTCTTGATGCCGAGCTGGAGTGCTTTCTTGCGCGCAGGCTCCACTTCTTCACCCTGACCAATATCAGCCGTGAATGTGATCACTTCACATTTGTAGACATCCTGCAGCCATTTCAGGATGACCGAAGTATCCAGTCCACCCGAATACGCCAGAACTACTTTGTTTACGTCGCTCATTCAATTGCTCGCTTAATGAAGTGATTCATTTGTACAAACACCAGCATTGGCGGGCATCACAGGCCATTTATGCTCCAGGATCCCCGCCAGTGCTTGTGTTTGATAATTTTCTCTAGCTGTTGATGCGCCCCAACAGTAGAAATTCCATCAGTGCCTTCTGTACATGCAGTCGGTTTTCCGCCTCTTCCCAGACCGCGCTTTGTGGCCCTTCAAGCACTTCAGCCGACACCTCTTCACCACGATGCGCGGGCAGACAATGCATGAACAACGCATCTTTGTGGGCAACTGCCATCATTTTCTGATCTACGCAAAAACCGACGAACGCGTTTTTCCGCGCTTCTGTTTCCGCCTCGAATCCCATACTGGTCCAGACATCAGTCGTGACCAAATGCGCACCCTTGGCCGCCTGTATCGGATCCGTAAACGAGGTCAGGTGGTCGTGGTCCAGCGCCTCTCCGCGCTGCGATCTCATCTCATAACCTTTCGGCGTCGCGACATTTAGCTGAAAGCCAAAAATACGCGCCGCTTCAAGCCAGGTGTAGCTCATATTGTTCGCGTCACCGATCCAGGCGACCGTCTTGCCCGACAGTGGTCCACGCTGCTCCACAAACGTGAAAATGTCGGCAAGCACCTGACAGGGGTGGTATTCGTTGGTCAAGCCATTGATGACTGGCACGCGCGAATGCGATGCAAAGCGTTCGACTTTCTCCTGCTCAAACGTGCGGATCATGACCAGATCGACCATGCGCGAGATAACGCGTGCCGTATCCTCGATTGGCTCCGAGCGCCCGAGCTGCGTGGACTGCGCATCGAGATGTATCGCCTGTCCACCGAGCTGGTAGATCCCCGCCTCGAAGCTGACTCTGGTGCGCGTTGAGCTTTTCTCAAACACCATTGCCAGCATGCGATCTGTCAGCGGCTGGTACGGAATGTAATTCTTAAACCGCTCTTTGAGGATTTTGGCGCGCACGAACAGATGCTCGTATTCATCGCGCGTAAAGTCCTTCATTTGCAGAAAATGTCTCATGCGTCTCGACTATCCGATCCGTTAGGCTGCAGCTTGCATCGGTTGTGTCAGAAATGCCTTGATGACAGGTGCCAGCCTTGCCACGATTTCACGCGCCTCGACTTCATTGAGGATGAGAGCCGGCAGCAGACGGATCACGCTGTCCTGCGTCACATTGGAAAAAATACCGGCGTCGAGCGCCAACTTCACAATATCACCGCAGGGACGATCAAGCTCAATGCCGAGCATCAAGCCCATGCCACGTATTTCCTTCACGCCCGAAACGCCCTGCAGCGCGACGCGAAAACCATCTTTTACGATCGCGCCGATCTTCGCCGCATTGGCGAGCAAGCCTTCTTCTTCCATGATTTCCAGTGTGCGCAATGCCGCAACAGATACCAGCGGTCCACCACCAAAAGTGGTGCCGTGATTTCCCGGCTTGAAAACCTTGGCTGCCGCGCCGCGCGCCAGACACGCACCGATCGGCAATCCGGATCCAAGACCCTTAGCAAGCGGCATCACGTCCGGGGTGATGCCCGCCCATTGGTGTGCGAACCATTTGCCGGTGCGGCCAATTCCCGACTGTACTTCGTCGATCATCAAGAACCATTCTTTCTGCGTACACAGGTCGCGCAATTGCCGCAGGTAGTCACCACGTGCCTCAACAATGCCACCTTCGCCTTGCACCACCTCGGTCAGAATGGCAACGACGTCGCTGTTGTGCGCCGCGATTGTCCGCACCGCCTCAAAATCGTTATATGGCACGCGAATGAATCCTCCAACCAGCGGCTCAAATCCGGCTTGCGCTTTACGCGAACCGGTAGCCGCCAGGGTGGCAAGCGTTCTGCCATGCCAGGCGTGTTCCATTACGATGATCTGTGGATTGTCTACGCCGCGTTGGTGGCCATACAGGCGCGCAAGCTTGATCGCGCATTCATTGGCTTCAGCACCCGAGTTGGCGAAGAACACGTTGTCCATACCCGCCAATGCGCAAAGTTTATCGGCGAGCGCCGCTTGCTCCGGAATATCGACCAGATTTGAGGTGTGAATGATTCGTCCCGCCTGCTCGGCAATACTCTTGACCAACTTTGGATGGGCATGGCCCAAGCCAGATACCGCGATTCCAGCGAGAGAATCCAGCACTTTCCGACCGTCAGTCGTATATAGCCACACGCCTTCGCCGTGACTGAACGAGACCGCGAGCGGCTTATAAGTGTTCATCTGATGGATTGATAGCATTGAACAGCCCTTTCGTTGCAACGCGCGTTGCACTGGACATTCGCGCGATGAGGCTCGCAAAAAAGATAACGGCGGCCTACACAGACCGCCGCTGCAAAATCAGGAAATAAACTATATGGCAATCCTGTTTGCAGTGCAACAATTGACGCGGTGCAACAGCGACAAAGTTATAATTGGGCGACGCGCGGGATTTGTGATTCGCGTCGATCCTGCCCCCCAATTTCTTGCCCTCGGGCACTCGCATAATGTCGCCCCCGGTACACGCAGCTCCGGCTCACAACCGCATCATCAAACAGGGCGAAACGCTCAGCGGACGCGCGTTTCCCCCCAGAGACTGCGCTGAACGTTTATGCGCGATCAAGTCCACTTTCCGTCGCGACCAC
>JAJAYN010000623.1 GCA_026786225.1 Burkholderiales bacterium
GCGCCGACTGATAAAGCAGTTTGGGAACTATAGTAAGCCAGAGCAAATCCAGTGCGGCGGCAACCACAACGACGGTGGCATAGGCTGCGCAGAGCTTGATCACTTGCCGAGGGTCATGCAGCGCGTCTCATCGGTGTTGCCAGATGATGCAAAGTCACGTGATTGCCCAGCTCAATCGGCTGGCCCGCAACTATTGCTTGGCAGGCGCGCCAGTGCTGGAGGTAGGTGCTTTTTGTGACGGTTTTGGCGAAAGCGTCGAGTGGTCATTTGCCTGACCGGGCAGCGGCATGGCGGTGGCAGCCTGCGCTTTGCTCACGTCGGATTTTGCCGCCGATGTCGTGCCCGGCGTTTCCTTTGCGGGTTCGCCTGTGGCGGCCACACCCACGACTTTTGCGCGCGGGTCGTTTTGCGCCGCCGTGGGTGTTTCTGTTTTGGGCGATACGGCGGGCTTGTCCGTACAGCCTGCCGCTGTCAGTGCGGCAAGCAGAGTGATCACTGCAGCGGCGCGTTGAATATTCATGGCGTTCATATCGATTCCTGTCAGGCAAATTGTGGCGCGTGGAAAGACTGTGGCACCGGTATCGGCGTCCATACGTTTGGTTGTACCGATATCGTTGGCGCCTCCCAGGTCGCTTGCGGCGCGGCGTGAAAATACAGACTGCCCATTGCGGTGGAAATGGCTTTCAACATGCTTCCTGCGGCTTCAAGTCGGGTGTCATGAGAGACCAGTTCGATCCCGACGATGGGTCGCAAACACTGCACATTGCCAAACAACGTCGCGAACGCTACATCGGCCGCGTCGCGTCCGGTGCCAATCCGGATCAGGCCCATCACCGGGGTCATGCCACTGGCATCGAACAGATACCAGCGTTTACCGAGGAACACTTCCACATAGGCGTGAAAGTCGGTGGGCCCGAATGCAGGGTCTGCACCGTAATCGACGCCAGTTACGTAGCGCGCGGGGATGTTGAGGGCACGACACATGGTGATCATCAGGTGCGAATAGTCGCGACAAACGCCGGCGCGGGAATCAAACGTATCCATTGCGCAGGTGGTGGCGTCAGATGCACCGGGATGGAAGCGTACATGCTGCGAGACCCATTCGCAGATGGATGCCACGCGCGCGAAGCCGGGTGTGACGTTGCCAAATATTGCCATTGCGATACCGCGCATCTTGTCCGAAGGACAGAAGCGACTTGGAAAAATATAGGGGATGACTTCGGATGGCAGGCTGCGGACCTCGCACTCCTCGATCGCGCAGGCATCATTGATGACTTGATCCAGCTCGACCGTCCCCTTATAGCTAATCGACACCGGACCGCCCTCGGTATAGAGGCGATTCATGCGATTGGCGCTGGTCGGGTCGGTAAAGGTGTACGAAGGTGTGGCACCTTCGACGATCAGTGTTTCTTTGACCACGCGTTGCGAACGTGTCCGCGCAGGACAGATATTGAGTACGAAATCGCTTTGTCCCTGCGCCTCATATTGCAAATTCACCTGGTATTCCATACGAACCATTTTTATCTCCTTGGCCTGTTGCGTTGATGACGGATTACGTGTGCGATCAGGGGTGGATATCGCTGACGTTGAATGCCATGAGTGCCTCCAGCTCGTCGAGCGTGTAGGCAACTGCCGTAATGGTGAATCCGGCTGCGGCAAGCAGCATGGCGATTCTTCCGAGCTGCGACAGTATCGGCAGGGTGTCCATACCGAATCCCAGCATTGCTGATAGCAGGGCAATCGTGGCAAAAATGGCGGCGATGATTTTCATTTGGATGACCTTACGATTTGGGTTGCTTACCTGACTTACCTGTTCATTAACCGATGGAGGTATGTTAGGCAGCGCGCGTCTTGGGTGTTATCAGACAAGCGCGGGGCTTTGTGTAGGCGTACAACCGACGGCACGACGTCAGTGTTTGTCTGACGGGGATTTGGGTGTATCAACTAAATTCGTCGATCCGGTGGCGCACTACAATTGATTGTGGGCACAACCATCTGCGCTGTGGGGAAGCCGTATCGAGCAGACGAACACCCCGTGGAATGCGTGCGATATAGTTGGTAGCGTCTCTTTATGTGGCTTCTCAATCTTGTTTGGACTGCCGCCTTCCCTTCACCGAGCCACTCATACGCAATGTCTAGCGCCCGTGCCAAGCAACCTGATTAATTCCCTCTACGACAAACTGCTCTCGCGGCTGGGCCTGGCGATGTTGGCGCTGGCCCTGTTGGTCAATCTCGGCGCCTTGCTGGCGGTGTACAAGGGGGTAGACATACTTGCAGAATCGCGCAGGCAGGCGATTCAGGCCCGTGGTGCAGTGATCGAGCTTGTGACGATTCAGTCCCTGCTATTTGAGGCCGAAAGTGCACAGCGCGGCTATCTATACACCGGCAACATCTCGTACCTTGCCGGGATGATCGAAAACGAACCGCGGATTGTTGGCAGACTCACAAGGTTACGCGACATCGTTGGCGACAGCCCCGCCCAACAAATGCTGGTTGACCAGATTCGCAAAATAGCGACAGAGAAACTGGCAGAGATGAACAAGTCGATTGCCATCAAACAGATGGGTCAGGACGACGCCGTGCGCACGTTGGTGATGACCGACCAGGGCAAGAAGCTGATGGACGAGCTTGAAACGGAAATCTCGCAGGCCATGAGCCAGCAGGAACAAATACGCGCGGGTTTTATGGAGAGGACCGAAGACATAGAGTTGGCGATTCGCTGGGGATTCGCCGCTATCCTGTTCGTCAATGCTTTGTTGATCCTCGCCGGTGCAATGACGATCATGCGTGACATCGAGAGAGATCGCGCAGAGCTGGTGCGGATGGACGAACGGGCGATGGTATTGGCATCCGAAGTCGCACAGCGCGCCGAAGAGTTGCGTGCACTGTCGGCCCACCTGTTGCGGGTGCAGGAGGAGGAGCGCCACACCATTGCCCGCGAACTCCACGACGAACTCGGCGGAACCTTATCTGCCGTAAAAATGGACATCCTCATGGGTCGCGATGCCGCAGCAAAACGCAACGACGAAAAGGCGGTCGCGCGCCTGCAGCGGGCAATAACGTCCGTCGATAGCAGTGTGCAGTTCACCAGGCGTTTGATTGAGGATCTGCGTCCCACGCTGCTCGATAACCTCGGTTTTGAAGCGGCATTGCGATCAATGACCGAGCAATTCAGCGAGCGTTGCACCGTTACTTGCGATATTGAGCTCCCGGAAGGCGAGCTGAATCTCACCTCGGGACAATCCACTGCCCTGTATCGCATCTGCCAGGAAGCGCTTACCAATGTCATGAAGTACGCCCAGGCAAAACGGGTCACAATCAAATTGACCAGCGACGGCTCACATTGGACCTTGTTGCTGGCTGACGATGGTGTTGGACTTGATTCGACCAACAGGAATCGCTCGATATCGCATGGCTTGCTAGGCATGCGCGAACGCATCGTGGCACTCGATGGCACCTTTGATATTCGCGGCCCTGCCGGCGCCGGTACCACGCTCACCGCGACCTTGCCGATCCGCGCAAGCGAAGTCGCCGCCGCGTAGCAGCTGACCGTTTGCAGGCGCGCTTGTGCGGGTCCGCGCTTACGATGTGTGGATGCGTAGATTCGTGCATGCGTGCAGCGCGTCCGTCCCTGTCCTACATTAAATCGCACGCTTGTCCGATAACAGCGCATGGCATCGCGCTTTACGATGGTTGCAAGGTCGAAACCATCAACAGGGGCAAGAAATGCACAACATGAAACATCTCGCAATCACCAGCGCAATCACGGTTTTTGCCGGACTCGTACCACTTGTTCCATCGGCAACGCAGATCGGCACAACTATCGAAATGATCGCAATTGCCATTTCGATCATGGGGCTTTTTGCCACGCTGATGTTGTACTTCAGTCAAGAAGCGAAGTCTGCGCTGACGTTACGCGACGATGAGTTTAATTGGCACTGAAGGCATCGACGTGCAAAACCAGACGGAACCGACCGGGCAGCTGCCCAACAATCAATGGAGTTCGCGATGAACTGGAATCAAATCGAAGGCAACTGGAAACAATTGAAAGGCAAAGCGAAAGAACAATGGGGCAAGCTAACCGATGACGAACTCGACGTGATCGCCGGCAGACGCAGCCAGCTCGCAGGCAAGATCCAGGAACAGTATGGCTA
>JAJAYN010000624.1 GCA_026786225.1 Burkholderiales bacterium
CCTCTAACGCTGCCATTGGCAGCGCGACCGTCGCACCGCCGCAGCCGACCAAAAGCGACTGGCGCGTTATCCGCTCGCTGCTGCCGTATCTGTGGGATTTCCGCTGGCGTGTCGCGCTGGCAATCACCTTCCTGGTGACAGCAAAGGTCGCCCATATCGGCGTACCGTTACTGCTAAAGGAAATCGTCGATTCTCTGGATAAATCCAAAGCGGTTCTGATCGTGCCATTTGCGCTGTTGGCGGCATATGGGCTGCTGCGCTTATCCTCCACGCTGTTTGGCGAATTGCGCGACATCGTATTCGTTAAGGTGACGCAGCG
Organism: Burkholderiales bacterium; assembly: GCA_026786225.1. Lineage (GTDB taxonomy): Bacteria > Pseudomonadota > Gammaproteobacteria > Burkholderiales > Usitatibacteraceae > UKL13-2. The sequence goes on from JAJAYN010000624.1 coordinate 320, forward strand.
TGCCGTCCGCAAGGTCGCGCTTTCAGTGTTCCGTCATCTCCATGCGTTGTCGCTGCGCTTTCATCTCGACCGGCAAACGGGTGGCGTAACGCGAGACATCGAGCGCGGCTCACGAGGCATTTCTACGCTGATGTCGTTCATGTTGTTCTCGGTGATCCCCATCATTCTTGAGATCACGTTGGTCACGATCCTGCTGGCGAAAAAATTTGATATCTGGTTTGTCGTTATCACGCTCTCGGCCATTTTGTTTTACATCGCGGCAACGATCGGCATTACTGAGTGGCGCACGGCGCACCGTCGGCAGATGAACGAGATGGACTCTAAGGCCAATACCAAGGCGATCGATTCACTTCTCAACTACGAGACGGTCAAATATTTCGGTAACGAAGAATACGAGGCCGGCCGCTACGATAAAAACCTGCAAAGCTACGAAGCGGCGGCGACCAAGAGTGAAACGTCCCTCGGGTTCCTGAATGTCGCACAGAGTTTTGTCATTGCCAGCGCCGTTACGCTGCTGATGTGGCGTGCCTCTGACGGCGTTGTTCAAGGCCAGCTCACGCTGGGCGACCTGGTGATGGTGAACGCTCTGCTGATCCAGCTCTACATCCCACTCAATTTCCTGGGCGTGATGTATCGCGAGATCAAGCAGGCACTGACCGACATGGAGAAAATGTTCCGCTTGCTCGGCGAGAATCGCGAGATCGCCGACAAGCCGGATGCAAAGCCGCTCGAAATTCGCGGCGCGACGGTCAAATTCGACAACGTGAATTTTGGCTATGACGCAAAACGGCAAATTCTTTTTGATGTCAGCTTTGAAGTGCCTGCCGGGCACACGGTTGCCGTGGTGGGGTCCAGCGGCGCGGGCAAGTCGACACTGTCGCGTTTGCTGTTCCGCTTCTACGACATCAGCAGCGGCAGCATCAGCATCGACGGGCAAGACATACGCGATGTTACCCAGGCCAGCGTGCGCGCCAGTCTGGGTATCGTCCCGCAAGATACGGTGTTGTTCAACGACACCATCCGCTACAACATTGGCTACGGTCGCACGGGTGCAAGCGAGGCCGAAATCGAAGACGCCGCTCGCAGGGCGCATGTCAGTGGATTTATCGAGCGCCTTCCAGACAAATGGCAAGCGATGGTGGGTGAGCGTGGGTTGAAACTCTCCGGTGGTGAGAAGCAGCGTGTTGCCATTGCACGCACATTGCTTAAAAACCCTGCGATCATGATTTTCGATGAAGCCACATCGGCGCTGGATTCCGCGACCGAGAAATCGATTCAGGCAGAGCTGCGCGACATCGCCAGGGATCGCACTACGCTGGTGATCGCGCACCGGCTCTCTACGATCATTGACGCCGATCAGATTCTGGTGATGGATCAGGGGCGTATTGTGGAGCGTGGCAACTTCCGTGAGTTGATTGAGCAGAATGGCAAGTTTGCTGAGATGTGGCGCCTGCAGCAGCAGGAGGAAGCGAAGTCGGTTTAAGGCGGTCAAAGTGCGGGAAGTTAAAAGTCCACAGCTGGCGCGGCTTTTCAGGGAAGAACTGCCTGAAAGGCGCGCCAAATGGCGATCTACGGTCTATTGTGCTGAAAAGTGTTGGATATTGCAGGCCCGTCGGCGCTGTCGACGATTGATTGCTACATAACCAGAGTTGGCTCGGAATTCGGAACGATCAGCCGTTGCCCATCGGATGCTCATACGTAGGCCGGAAATCTCAGCGTAGAAAATGCGCTACCGGCGTGTATGGCGCGGCGCTCAATGTCCGTCGCCGATTCAATCAATCCTTTCTGCTCAAGAAAGATCAGGAACGCACGGGTGCTGACCTTTCGGCAGTTGTCTGGCACCATGAAGCTGGCGCGAGCAATCTTGTGGTCTTCAAACAGGAACACGCCGGTCTTCGGCGGGACTTTGAGCGCGAACTCGTTCATGGTCTCCTGAATTGCCAACTCGCCAAAGTGTCGGCTACTTGACGCAGGGGTCTCGGTTGCAGGCTTCCGGTAGTGCACGAAGGTCTTTGTAGGCAACGCGGGAACTCGCGCCGACGCGGCCCATGCAGCCAGCCTGGCACTAGTCGGCGTCTGGCTTCGCGTGACTTCGTGCAGGACCATATCAACCAGCATGACAGTCCAGCCCGGTTTGAACAGCACATCGAGCGCGTCGGCGTAGGCGAGCGTAGTGAGCGGCCGGGCATCGGGCAGCAGTGCAATATCCTTGGCCGACGACATCGTAGCCGGACTCAAGCGGTCGGCAAGGCGTTCAGTTTATCGACCATGCCGTGCGTGGCGGCGTCCGGTAGTCGCGGCATTGGTAAGTGTGCCTGCGCCATCAGCAGGAGCAGGTCTTCCTCGGCGTCGATGCCGAGCGCCTGCATGGCTTTGTCATCAGCAACTCGGCCCAGCGAAAAATCGAGCAAGACCTTGAAGTTCTGGTTGCCGGTCGACTCCGCTGCCTCAAAGGTTTCAACGAGGTGGCGCAGTTCAGCGTTGAACAGGGCATTAACCGACGTATCGGTCTTGGCCGCGATCACCTTGGCACGCTTAAGCAGGTCGCGATCAACGGACCCGGTGAAGTTTACGGTTGCCATTCTTGTCTCCTTGGCGAATTAAGACATAAATGAGTGTAGCGCGGCTATATGTGTCCATCCGCCACTTTCATCGATGGGTCATCCGATATGTGCGTCATCGCCACTTCGTGTCACATTCAGCTCGAAACGGTGGGGCCAATTCAACCGTCGTAGCATTCAAGCACTGCCCCCGCGCCCAGCCTGCCGTTTGAAGCTAAAAGGTGCCGAAGCCCGCACCAATGCTAGGGTTTCAAGTTCTGTTCTTTTCTTGCTACTGAAGTAACG
>JAJAYN010000625.1 GCA_026786225.1 Burkholderiales bacterium
ATACAAACCAGCGCGTTGGTGTGGAGACCCGCAGGGTGCTTGCGGAATTGACGCTCCAGTCCGATCGCCGCGCCTAGCATCAATGCCAGCACGAGATTGATAATCGATTGGGTCACGATTGGTGTCATGGTTAAATCCGGTTCCGCGACGATGAAGCGCTGCTTGGGCAAGACATAGCGGGAATGTAACAACTAAATCAATCTTACAGACAGCCGGCCAAAAAAGTGCGGAGAAAGTAGCCATTATTTCTGTCGCATGTGTACGCTATCGTACGGTGTCAGCGAATTTTTTCTGCACAAGCTGTTCGCTGGAATCCGTCGTGTGTGCCGTTTGGCGAAAAATCAATCACGACGGTCTGAAACTCATATGACTTCAATACTGACGACGTTTTTATAGACATGTTTGATCGGTTTTGAGATGCGACTCGATAGACTGTTCGACAAATAACAAATAACAAATTACACGGGTCTACGTTGCATGGTACTTTGGTGTTTCGAAAAAGATGATACCGACTCTGATGATTCGTTGCGTTTGAATGCAAAGACACCGGGTCAATCGCCGGACAAGGCTAAAGGGACCAAATGAATGATCGAATTCGTCACCTGTTAAACCAGATGACCGCGCTGGAAGATGAAATGCGTACCGCGCTGCATGAGCAGGAAACGAAGATGTTTTTTGAGATAAAGGGCAAGCGCATCAAGTTCGAAAAAACGGTCCGGCAGACGCATCGCAAGCTAAAGAAAAATTTCTTTCGCTGGCTGGTGACCAACCGGCCGCAGAATCTGATCACCGGCCCGATCATTTACGGCATGATCTTCCCGTTGCTGATGCTGGATTTTTTCGTGACCTTCTACCAGGCGACATGTTTCCCGATCTATGGCGTGGCCAAGGTGCGCCGCAGCGACTACATCGTGCTCGACCGCCAGCACCTGGACTATCTCAATTTCATCGAGAAATTTCACTGCACCTACTGCGCGTATGGTGCCGGGCTGACGGCTTATATCTGCGAAATTGTTTCACGCACTGAACAATACTTTTGCCCGATCAAGCACGCCCACAAGATCCTCGGCACGCCCAAGCGATACCAGGGCTTTCTGGCGTATGGCGACGCGCAGGATTACGAAAAGCGTCTGGAGGAATTCCGCGTGGCGCTTGGCAAGAAAGCGTAGCGGCACTGGCGACGCTAGCGTTCTCAGGATCAGAAGGCATTGAGCGTCTCATTTCATCGGCCGTCCCACTGATTTTCCAAACCTTAGCCATCCACGGACTTCCCAGGCCTAAAATGGCTGAAACGCCGCACCAGTGCTTGCGTTTGGTCTTCAATGCCAAGCCTGTGCATCGACGCGAGTTTTCTGTTGCCACGGCCAACATCGACATCCAAAGGCGCATCGTGAAATTGATCGCTATATGTTTCAAGTTTTCCGCGACGGTATTTTCGCTTGCCGTCAGCGCCTGCGCGTTGGCTCAAAACGCCAACCAAAGCGCCAATGTCACGGCGCAATTCAAACCTGCCATCGAGACACTGGTCGCGCCGCGCCACCCCGCGCTGCTGGCCGGGTATCAGGTCATTCATGCGAACCCGGAGCTGGGATTCCAGGAAGTGCGGACCGCGGCATTGCTCGCGAAACAAATGCGCGACCTGGGTTTTAAAGGGACCGAGCGCGTGGGCAAGATCGGGGTGATGGCAATGAGCCTCGCGGTGCTGACGGCGCTGAAGCGCTGAGCACCCCCACGTCTCCCAAGCCGAAGGCCACAAACGATGCAGACCCATCAATATCTTTTCATTGGCACTGGCGCCGTCATTGCGGCGATTGGTCTCTGGTACTACCTGACCTTGCCGCGCCTGCGCGCCGCACACGCGGCCGATATCGCCTCGCGTGAGCTGATCACTGGCGAAGTGGTCGACTATGAATTCGACAGCGAGGACAACAAATACACGCGGCTCATCGAATATGAAGTGAACGGCCATCGCTACCGCATGCGGGGGCGCGAGGCGGTACCGGCGAAAGGAAAGCCGCTCGCGCCGGTGCGTTTGGCTTACAAGCGCGACAAGCGCTCGGACGCAATCGAGGTGGAGCGCGATTTTTCCGGGGATACGCGTTTCGCGAAGGGGTCTATCGTGATTGGCGTCGTGTTTATCCTGTTGGGTGTCTTTGGGTGACGGAACAATTGGCGACAGATCGCAAAGACGGTTTCAATTTTTAGTGCAACTCCAGCATCCACGGACCTTCCAGACATGAAAGTCCTTGAAAGCTGCGCCAATGCCAGAGTCTTGGTGAAAGTTTGATGTGCTAACCTTTTCCACCATTCGAAAATCCAGCCAGCCTGAAGTGATGATGAAGGCAATAATTTTGTCGGCAGCCGTATTGACGGCATGGTCCGTTGCCGCGCTGGCAGGTGTGAGCACATCGACTTCTGGCGGCGCAGATGCATCGCGCGTCGTGGCCATCGGTGAAATGTCGGTGGCGCGGGCGGCGCATCAGTCGACGCGCCTCAAATCCGGCGATATCCTGATCACCGGCGGCTGCACCGGCGGTTGCGAGTCCAACCTGCAGTCGGCCGAACGATACGATGTCGGTACCCGCACGTTCCGCCCCGCCGGCATATTGGCGACCGCACGCGACAGCCATGCTGCGATTGCGCTCGATGATGGACGTGTGCTCGTCGCGGGGGGCTGGTCGGCGCGGCGCGCGACCAATAGCGCCGAGATTTACGATCCTGCAAGCAATCGTTTTTCCAATATGGGTGCGATGTTGATCGCGCGCGCGACACCTGCTGTCGCCCGGCTGCCCGATGGTCGCGTGTTATTCGCCGGCGGCCAAACCTCGGCGTTTGAACCGCTGGCCTCTGCCGAAATCTTCGATCCGCGTATGTCGAGTTTCTCGACGGTGGCCGCGATGACCGTCCCGCGTATGGCCCATGTGGCCGTGACACTTCTGGACGGACGTGTTCTGGTAGTGGGCGGGCGGCAATCGCGGCGTGGCGAAACGATGCGCTCCGCCGAGATTTTTGATCCGGTCACGGGCGGGTTTCAGGCCACAGGCAGCATGTCCACGGCACGCCACAAACACGCGGCCGCGTTGCTGCCGGATGGGCGCGTACTGGTGATCGGTGGATCGGACGTGCGCGATGAGCGCGGTCGCTATCAGAGCACTGAAATCTACGACCCGAAGCCCGGCAACTTCACCAATGGCCCAAACATGCAGTGGCCACGCTTTAAGATTGCAGATGCCGTCGTGGCGCTTTCCTCCGGCGCAATTCTTGTGGCTGGTGGCGCCTCCCGGCTGGAGCTTTACGATCCCAAGGCCAATGTCTTCACGACGATTCCCGGCGAACTAAAGGACGTCATGGCGTTCACAACAGCCAGCCTGCTGCCAAATGGTGACGTTCTGCTACTGGGAGGCTACGACAACCAGATTCGCACGTCGGCAACCGCCTGGCTGGTACGCGCTGCGCGGTGAGGGCGAAGAATCGGCTATGCCTTCGCGGTGTGCTGCGCTTCAGTCGCGATCTGCCGGATCGCCTGCTCGAATACTTCGGGTGGTTGGCCGCCTGAAATCAGGTGTTGGTCGTTGATGATCACGGCCGGCACCGAGTTGATGCCGTTCCTGATCCAGAGTTGTTCGGCCTCGCGGACTTCGCGCGTGTAGATATCCGATTCCAGAATACTGCGTGCGGCGGCGATATCGAGCCCGACTTCCTGTGCCAGCGCCAGCAGCACCTCCTTTGAAGATGGGTCGCGGCCCTCGCCGTGATACGCGCGGAGCAGGGCGTGTTTGAGCGCGCGTTGTTTGGTGACATCCTGCAAACCGGCCCAATGCAACAGGCGGTGCGCATCGAACGTATTCCAGACGCGGTTGCGTTCGCCGAACGTAAAACCAACCGCTTCACCGCGCGCGCGGATATTGGCACGATTAGTCGCCAGTTGCGCAGCACTCAGCCCGTATTTACTGGCCAGATACTCGCTCGCGTTCACGCCCTCTTTGGCCATATCGGGATTGAGCTCGAAAGGCTGCATGTGCAGCGTGACAGGGATGTCATCGCCAATGCGCTTTAACGCAATCTCCAGCGCATTGAGCCCGACGGCGCACCACGGGCAGGCAATGTCAGAAACGAAGTCGATTTTCATGTGCTTTTTTTTGAAGGAGAAGGTGATCGGCAATTTAGTGGGAATCTCTATTTCATCGCCAAACGAAACCGCGCGTGGCCCGCTCAGTCGGCACGCTTTTGCGCGATGATCGTCATGTCATGTCGAAAGCTCTGGGGCAGCCAACTGGTAATCCGCGCGAATAGCCGGCCTGTGCTGGTGCCAAACCGCTGCAGATTTTCGATCTTTGAATCGATGACCGTTAAACCGCATCGCTCGCAGTATTTGATCAGCTCGGCGCGAGTGAGTTCACGGAAATGGCCGGGATTCGATGCATCTTCCCTGATCAATTCATACGGGTTGTAGCCCTTGAGTTGCCGCCAGCGATTACGCAGAAATGCGGCATTGGGTGTCGTGATGACGATAATTCCACCGGGATTCAGACAGCGAAAAAGATAACGAAGTATGTGGCCAGGCGAGGTATGCAAATGCTCAATGACTTCCAGAAACAGGATCAAGTCGACAGGCGGCGGCACTGCGCATGCTTCAGGCTTTGCTGTTTGATTGAGATCCAGCGCGTGATGCACCGTGTCTGGTGTTGGTCGATAGCGATGATCCTCCCATCCCATCGTTTCCAGCACGATTTCCGGAAACAGTTTTTTGAAAATCACCGTCTGGTAAGACGGACCGATGTCGAGAACGCGCTTGACGGGATGGCTTGCACATAATGCACGCACGTCAGACAGATTTCGCGCAATACGGTCGCCGTTCTCGCGCCAATATCGCTGCGCCTCTTCAGCGAGTGTGCTCGCATGGGCGTCGCCCAGCATTTTGATTTCGTTGTCACGTTGAGATTTCATGGCGAAGCTAAAAGTTGCCCA
>JAJAYN010000626.1 GCA_026786225.1 Burkholderiales bacterium
GCAACAGTGGTCACGGCCGCTGGCGACGTCAGGACAGTTAGCGAAAAGATGCGGATCGACAACGGCGATATCGTTGTCACCGGGAAGGATGGCGAAGTCCATATCATCATGGACGACCGTGGCCTCATCGCCATGCGCGCCAACTCGCGTTTGCGTGTTGACGACTATGCCGCCAACGGCGACGAGAAAGATCGCGCGGTCTACACCTTGCTGGGCGGCTTCATCCGCTCCGTGACCGGCTGGATCGGCAAAGTCGCGCCGCAGAATTATCGTGTCCGCGCGGCCAACGCAACGGTCGGTATACGCGGCACTGATCACGAGGTAGGTCTCATTGAAAAAGGCGAAGGTGCAGGCACCTACTCAAAGGTCAATGAGGGTGAAACCACGCTGGGTAATTCCGCTGGCGAGGCGAGCGTGAAGGCCGGTCGTGCCGCATTCGTCGATGTTGGCAAGGCGACCATGCCGCGCCTGCTTGACCGTGTCCCACCGGTCTTCCAGGCCACTGCCAACGAGACTGCCATCGATGCAACCAGGAAAAAGCTGGCGGCCGATCTTGACGACAAACTCAGGCAGCGCCGGGAAGAGATAAAACGCAGTGGTGGCACTGATGTCAATGGCAACACACGAATCAATGAATCGTGTATCGGCGGGACTGCACCGATCGATGAGCTGATGGCGTTTATACGCGCCTACGAATCCGGCAATGTCGCCATGATCCAGACCAGGCTTGATCCGTCGATGTTGGGTTACCAGCGCTTTTTGGATGGCCTCATTCAGGATTTCAATCGTCAAAAGCAGATACGCCTGTTCATCAAGGACACACAGGTTCAGTGCGGCAGCGACCTGGCCACCGTGCAATTTACCTGGGAGAAGCGCTATCTGGATGTCGGCTCGTTTGCACCCGCCTTCTTGACCGGACGCGGCATCACGCTATTGCATCGCGGCAGCAAGGTCTGGCGCATCGCGGGTTTCGCCGGAGACAATCCATTCTCCAGCCTTGCAGGCACGATGGGACAGCTCACCTTCGGACCGGCATTTTCGTTGACCTCGATAAGCGCAATTCCGACCAGCGTGCCGGTGACCGTTCAGGTTGTCGATAGCGATCTTGCTGGATTAGGTTCACTCACCGTGCAGATCGTCACGACACTGGGTGATGCCGAAACAGTGGTGCTGCCGGAGACATCCCCCGGCCGATTCATGCGCAGCTCGCTCATGGTCGCCACAGGTGCTGCGGCACGCGGCAATGGCATTGTGGAAGTTGCTAACGGTGTGCAATTGACGTTGCGCTATGTAGACCAGAGCCCGGGCAATAATTTACCGGCGACCATGCTCACACAGGTATTGCGGCCTACTGGCAGCATCCTATTTACGCCCGATACAACGCCAGACCCATTCAGCTTCACGCCAGTGTTAAATGCGCCTACGTCGGCTTTAACTGTTTCGAATGCCGTCACGATCAGCGGCATCAATGCACCATCATCCATCACTGTCGTCGGCGGCGAATACGCCATCGATGCAGGCCCATTCACAGGCAGCGGCGGGACCGTGACCAATGGCCAGCAAGTACGAGTGCGTACGACCGCCTCACCGATTGGCGGCGGCGGCGTCGCAGCCATGCTGAACATAGGCTCCGTCCAGGGCGTGTTTGCAGTGACAACAGCGGTGACGGGTGTGACAACCAACTCGACACCCAATGCCTTCGTCTTTAATAGCATCAGCAATGCGGCCACCAGCCAGCTCTTTACATCGAGCGCTGCAATGATCAGCAGCATCAACGTGGCCAGTCCGATTTCGATTATCGGCGGGCAGTATTCGATCAATGGCGGACCGTTTACTTCTGCCGCAGGCTTCGTCACCAACGGACAAAGCGTCGCCGTGCAATTGCTCTCATCATCCGCAAACCTGACAACCATGTCGGCGACACTCAGTGTGGGTGGCATGTCGGGTACGTTTTCGGTAACCACCGCGGCGCTGGCAGGCATTTCCACGCCCGCTCCGTTTGGCTACAGCCCTCAGAGCAACGTGGCACAGGCTACGTTAATCGATTCATTACCCGCTGCCATCACCGGTATCAATGTCGCTTCACCGGTAACGATCGTTGGCGGTTTGTATTCAATCAACGGCGGCGCCTTCACGGCTGCAACGGGATCGATCACCAATGGCCAGGCATTGACAGTGCGCGTGTTGTCATCAGCGACATTCGGTGCCACCACGGCCGCGACTGTTAACGTCGGTGGCGTCGCGGCCACATTCTCGGTAACGACCCCATTGGCAATGAACACGATGCCGAGCCCCTTTGTGTTCAATAGCGTCAGCAACGCACTCCTCAACCAGCTCTTTACATCGAACGTGGTGACGATTAGCGGTATCAACATTTCCAGCCCTGTCTCCATCATTGGCGGCAGTTATGCCATCAACGGCGGGCCATTCACCACGGCTGCCGGATCGATCACTAACGGACAACGAGTCGCGGTGCAATTGCTCTCGTCGGCTGCCAATCTGACCACCTCGTCAGCCACACTCAACATTGGCGGAGTGTCGGGCACATTCTCCGTCACGACTGCGCCACTGGCGGGGATATCCACGCCTGCGCCGTTCAGCTACAACCCGCAGATCAATGTGGCCCCATCAACACTGATCGATTCAGCGCCCGCTACCATCAGCGGTATCAATGTTGCCTCACCGGTGACCATCGTCGGCGGATTGTATTCAATCAACGGCGGCACTTTCACGGCGGCGGTCGGATCGATCACCAACGGGCAGACTCTGGTGGTACGTGTGCTCTCATCGGCCGCTGCCAGCACCAGTACGGCGACGACCGTCAACGTCGGTGGCGTGGCGGCCACATTTTCGGCAACAACTTCCATGGCGGCCAACCCGGTGCCGATGCCCTTTATCTTCAACAGCATCAGCAATGCTGCCACCGGCCGGCCCTTTACATCGAATGCCGTAACCATCAGTGGCATCAACGTGGCCAGTCCAGTAGCGATCAGCGGCGGCAGCTATTCCATCAACGGCGGATCGTTCACCGCTGCGGCAGGGTCCATCACTAACGGGCAGAGCGTGATCGTGCAGTTGCAATCTTCAGCAACGAATGCAACCACCACGTCGGCGACACTCAATGTGGGTGGCGTGGCAGCCACGTTTTCGGTAACGACCGCGCCGCTGGCCGGCGTATCCACGCCCGCGCCGTTTAGCTATAGCCCTCAGAGCAACGTGGCACAGGCTACGTTAATCGATTCATTGCCCGCCGGCATCACCGGTATCAACGTCGCCTCGCCGGTAACGATCGTCGGCGGATTGTATTCAATCAACGGCGGGGCCTTCACGGCTGCAGCCGGATCGATCACCAATGGTCAGACCTTGACGGTGCGCGTGCTGTCATCAGCGGCTTTCGGTGCCATCACGGCCGCGACCGTAAACGTCGGTGGCATCGCAGCCACGTTCTCGGTAACGACGGCGCGCGCCAACAGTACACCAAACGCGTTCAGCTTTACGCCGCAAATCGATGTCGCACCTCGTGCAACCGTGACCTCCAACGCCGTCGCGATTACCGGTATCAACATAGCGGCCCCGGTGTCGATTGTCGGCGGCACCTATTCGATCAATGGCGGTGCATACACTGCCGCTGCGGGGAACATCACCAATAATCAAACCATCACCGTGCAACTCACTGCCTCGTTCACGACCGATGGTACCGGTCGCGCCGCAGCGACCATGAGCGTGGGTGGAATAACCGCCACGTTTAACGCCACGACCTGGGACACCGCGCCGAACGCGTTCGCGTTCTTCAATTTGGTTACCTCGCGGACCGGCCCACCTGCATGTATAACCGCAACGTCGCTGTACACGACTGCTGCTGTTGTCATCACCGGGCTCACTGTTCCAACCAACGCGTTTATCAGCGCCGCGGGTGCCAATCCGGGCGCGCAGATGAGTATCAATGGCGGTGCGTTTACGACAGCATCGACGCCGATCAGCAATGGCCAGACGATTGCAGTGCGCGTCAATACCGTCGGCATCAATACCGGCGCAACGCCGGTCACGCGAGCGATCGTCAGCATCGGCGGCATATCGGCGAACGTGACTCAGACTTGTCAGTAGCGGCGCAATCATCCCCTCTCACTAGATCCTTTACGTCGGTGATTCGGAACAAAACCCCGCATCGTTTAATGGCAGGATCAATAGTGGGGCGGCAATATTGAAACTCCAGCACCGGCGCACCCCGCAGAGCGATATCGGCCGAAAAGGTTCGCCGGTGCTGGAGTTTGGTCTTACGATACGCCATCCGCTGCATTGCGCGTCATCAACAGAGCCAGTCATCAACACAATTGCAGAACGCGATTGTTTGAACCCGCAGTGCATCCGCTATGACCCAGTGTGTCAGTGGCGCAAGTAGCGCGTCGACATTCAATTTCCTGGGATCGTATGACTTGGACAACATGGTACCTGCCGCTGGTGCTGCTTCTATTTGTGGAGCTCCTGATCGCGGCCATTCAAATGGAGCGAGCGCAGCAAAGGCTGATGCAGTCGGCAGCCCAGCTGTGCCCGGGCTCGCTCCCGCCAATGCAGGGCCAGTCAAACGAGCCAAACCAATCACGGCTTTCGAGTCAGAAAGCCATCGCGCAGCGTCACGAGAAGTCAATCAATCTAACAATACAAGGTCAACATGAAACAAGCATGTAGAAAATCATTCCCTGTGCTAATGGCATTGGGTGCCGTCTCGGTAGCAGGATTTGCCAATGCCGCCGGCACACCTGCACCCGCCCCGTTGCCGGTGCCCACACCCAGAACGGCAGCGCCCGCCGGCCCCGCCACCGCAACGTTGCCAACCGCAGGCAACACGCCTGTCGTTTCCGGCGTAGAGGCCAAGCCCGGTAATATTATTTCCATCATTGTCCCGACCATCACGCTGGTTGATGATCCAAAGCTGGCGGTGCAGATCATCGGTAGCGGCAAGCTGTGCCAATACCATCTGGTCGTGATCAACACCGACACGAACAAGGAGTCCTATTTTCCACAGACCAGCAAATTCCCGGTGCTCGTGCATGCGAATCTGCCGCTCGATCAATACGCGCACGGCAATTACAAAGTCGCGGCGATGGCATATGGCACAGACAAGTCCTCCGGTCAGGCGTGTCTGGGCGGTGGTGAATACACGACATTCAAAATTTCCCGGAAAAAAGTTACGATCTCTGGCGACTTTCCGAAAATCACCGATGTCACGATCAAGCCCGGTAAATCAACCGCTGCAAATACCTATCGGGCCGACGAGAGCCTGACCTACTCGGTTCTCGGTAGCGTCGACAATCTGGACCCAAAGAACGCCGACAAACGCTGCGGCTGGTCACTGCTGCTCACGGACGCCAATGGCCAGGTGACCCAGCTCGGCAACGGCACATTCTTTGCCATGCAAAATACCGCCAGCCTCGCGGCATTCAAACCCGGCAGCTACACCCTCACCGCCAAGACCACGGTCGGCGACGACAATCTCGCCAAGATGTCCTGCCTCGGCGTGGCGACCAAGAACATTACGATTGCCGCCATACCGGGCCAGATCAAGGGACTGAAACTTGAAGCGCGTGGATTCCACGGCGACGGTAGCGCATTTGCCAAAGCGCTCGATAACGGCGTGATCGATTTCCTCTCTCCGTTCACCTCGTTAATCAATGCATTCGTTGCGGACAACGGTATTCTGAGAATCACGCCGGTCATCGATGGCCCGCAGTGTGCGTTTCGCGTCACGCGAACGATCAACGGCGGTGCCAAGACTAACTCAATACCGCAGATACACAAGCCCGGCGTATCCGACAAGCAGCCGGCGCAAATCTATTCGGCTGACGAAACCAACGTGCAGATCACCATCGACGCGGGCGAGACCGAGAAATTGCTCGGCGCATGCGAGGGATCAATCACCAAGACGATCACAGTGCGGGATAACCCGAAGCTGCTGCCGGTGACGATGTAAATCAATTCAGTTGATCGCAAGGCGAGCATTTATGCACCTATCGCAGTTTTCATGAATGGCTACACCCTCGTTCCCGTTCGCCCTGAGGTATCTAAGGGTGACAGGGATTCGATACGCGACGCGAGCCCTGTCCTGAGGTCCCCGAAGGATCAGCCCGAATAGCTTCTTTTTTTGGAAATGTTAGTCGTTGATCGTCGGCTCAACCAATTTATTCAAAGCAGCACAGCCCATCCGGGCAAACAATATGGAGAAAAATAAATGCGCTTCACGAACAAAATGAACAGGCTCGCCACTGCCCTGGCGGCATCCTTGCTGGTCGCGATATCTGCGCAGGCGGCAACATCGAGAATCACCAATATGACGATTGCAAACGACAACGTCGTCGATGGTCAGAAGCTCGATATCACCATTTCCGGCGACGGCAAGGCGTGCAACTATTACCTCACCATCATCAACACCGACACACAGCAGGAGTGGCCGCTGCCAAAGATCAGCGCCTTCCCCGCGCAGGACAGAATCTCGATGGAGTTGGCCAATCCAAACTATCCGCATGGCAACTACAAATTCACGGCCAAGGCACGGCCGAACGATACGCGTCCCGGCGAGTCCTGCCAGGGCGGCGGCAACTACATCGCCTTCAAGAAAACGCGCGCGGTGATCAAGGTCGCAGCCGATACGCCGAAAATTGTCGACGTGCTGATTGAGCCGGGCAAGAAAATGGGCGGCACCGATCGATTTCGCAGTGACGAGACGATCAGGTTCAACGTGGTAGGCAGCGTAGAGAATACCAGCGCAAACGACGTCACCAATCGTTGCGGATGGACTGCCCAACTGGTCGACAAGAATGGTATTGCCAAAGACATCGGCAAGGATTCCCGATTCGGTGTGTGGCAATCCAGTATGTCGCTAGCCGGCGTTGGCACAGGCGACTACACGCTGACCATCAAAACCACTGCGGCCGACGACGCGCTCGCCAAACAACCGTGTTTGGGCAAGGCCACTAAAAAGGTCGCCGTATTTGGTGCGCCTGGCGTCATCAAAGGCGTCGATCTGGAATCGATGGGCAACACGATACTGACCAGCGATACAGGTGTGCTGTTCATCACACCTCGTATCACCGGCCCACAGTGCATGTACACGGTGACGCGAAAAATCAATGGCAAGAATACGATGCCGACACTGCAGGTCCACATGCCGGACGGTGACTTCAAGGAACGCGGCGGCAAAATGCTTGGTGAAAATTTCCCCGACGACGAAACACTCGTCGAGATTACGATTCAGGGGATGAATACCAATTATTTCGAGGGCGGAAGCTGCGAAGGGTCCGCGACGAAGAGTATTACGGTGTACGACAAGAATGGCAAGAAAGGCGTCGTTCACTGACTAGAACCCGCAGGAAACCGCTGATTAAATACCCGGGTCGCGCGCTGGCTTGGTGGGTTCCCTAGGGCACCGTCCCGCAGGATGGATATCGCGAAACGATGCCCATCCTTTTTTTATTCGAAGGTCATGAAACCATCGCATGCACTATTTTTCATACGGCACATTTTCGTCTGCGTTGCAATGGCGACGTGGATGCCATCGGCATTCGCCGAGATCTTCACCGTACCATTTGGCTGGATGGCAGGCGACGTGCGCGTGTACCGTTTGACCAATCGCGTCGAACGGCTAGGCGACCTGAAAGGCGGCAATTGCACACTCAGCATGCAACTTCGCGTAGAGGTCAAAAAACGTGACGAAAAAACGGCCGATGTGCGATTCCAGCTGGACGCACCCGTGTTCGAAGAACCCTGCGAAATCCCCTCGCTGCGCCAGGTGATCTGGCTGCAACTGTCCGGCATGCCGCTGGAGGCAGTACTCGAGCCGACATTGGGTAGCGTCACCATCGCAGACATAGACCTGATCCGGGATTCGCTGTTCAAGGGATTGGCCAGGTCAACACATTGGTTCGGGCGGGCGATCAAACCCGATCTGCGCGCAGAGGTTGCTGCGCAGCTTAAAACAATATTTGCCGTGGACGCCAAGATATTCGGCAACGCTACCGGGTACGTGGGCGCAATCATGTCGCCGGTCGGCAGCGTCTGCGACACCGAAGCTGGCGAGGTGATACCGGTGAGTTTACCCAGCCCGTTTGGCGGCGTGCCGCTGGCAGCTTCCGTGTCGACTGTGATCAGCAGCAACACACCTGGCGGCAAAGACTTCACACGGACCACGACCGCCCGCATTGACCCCAAGGCTTACGCAGCGGCACTGGCGCAAGCTATTCACAAACTCGTGGAGGCAAAGGCGAGTGAAAGAGAATTACGCGCGCTGGATCAAAATACAGCCGAAGCCGGGTCGACCAGCATGGAGCGTATTGAGCGATTGACGGGCTGGGTGATCGAAACAGAATCGAAGAACGCCATGCGCTTTAACGCGGGCTCGCAAACGGACATGGTCAGGATGGTGTATTTGCCGAATGTGCGGTGAGCGGTCGTTGCGATCGCGAGGATCACATACTCGTAGGACGCCATTACGCGTGGCTTGCGGGGCATTTTTGCACCGAACG
Source organism: Burkholderiales bacterium (assembly GCA_026786225.1). Classification (GTDB taxonomy): domain Bacteria; phylum Pseudomonadota; class Gammaproteobacteria; order Burkholderiales; family Usitatibacteraceae; genus UKL13-2. Next base: position 8,517 of record JAJAYN010000626.1, read on the forward strand.
CCGCGCCAGTGCTTGAGATAGAAGTTGGAGATTTCGCTACTGGCGGCAAATTTTTCTTGGAAATCAATTCGACGCCGACCCAGGCGTACCGTTTTACCATCTGCAGTACGCCCTGCAAACTTGCCCGCCAATCACTTCACCGCGATCGTCACTGTATTTCCTGTGGCGGCATTGTAGTTTGGATCAGCGGCTTTACTGCTCTGGATCGTGACGGCACCCGCAGTATTTGGCAGCTTGTACTGCACGGTTGCGTCGCCGTTTGCATCGGTGAATACGGGCAAATTGAAGTTGCCCGGCGCCGGTGCACTCGAACTGCCGGCACCCGTGGACCCGGCTGGTAGAGGGATGCCGCCGCCTAAACCAAAGCTCCCTAACGGCAGCGCTGTTGGATTTCCGTCTGCAAAATAGTGCGGGATCGAAACCGTTGCAGCGACCGGCGCGCTATCGCCACTGCGAACCAACTTTAGTTTGATCGAAACAATCTGGCCGACGGCGCCCGACGCGGGCGCACTCACCGTTAATTTTACGGCGGAGGGCAAAATCAACAGCTTCGATTGGCTTTCGACCGCGTCGATCGCGTGGTAGGCGTTGTTATTGAGCAATCGTGCCGTGAAAGCGACTGGCTTACTGCCCAGCGTGTCCGTGAGCTCGATTTGCAGGATTGCGTCGCCGTTCCCGGTGCTTACTGCGGTGCCGATATCCTGACCACTGGCATTGCGAAAGGAGACGGTCTCGCCGACTGCGGGCAGACCCGGCAACCCGGCCACAAGCGGTTGTTCGCGCAGATTTGCCGTGAGTGTGATCTTGTCGCCGACCATCGCGACTGGCGCAGAAATAGTCAGTGTCATCGTGCCCGGTTTGACGCCGGCGATGCTCTTCACCTTGAAGGCTTTTGATGAAGCAGGCAATAATTTTTCGGTTCCGTCGAAAACAATTTTTATTGACGTATCGCCAACCTTGTTTTTCGGCCAGATAAACCAGAATTGAAAACCGCCCGTGGTTGGGTTAATGGTGTACGGATTGAGCGGAGCGACTTCCAGTTCATCGACGAGAAAGCGAAGTTTCTTACCCGCGAGACCCTGCTTGTCAGTGCCGCGCCTGAGGGAGCCGATGATAGTGACTTGATCTCCCACATGCTGAACCGTGTCAAGAAACGCCGGTGGATTCAGCGTAAGTTCGGTATTCGATGCAAGCAGTGCAAAATTGCCTTTTGCCGTTGCTGTCGCGAGGCTGTCGCTGCCGGCATAATGCGCTTCCATCACATGTGTGCCCAGCGTCATATCGCCGGGTGCCTTATGCCCCTTTACCAACGCCTGACCACTCGCATCAGTCTTGATGATTGCCGCGGTCTTACCGTCGATTTTGAATTCGATTGTCTCGTTGGGCAGCGGCGCGTTGCTCGACTTGTTGCGTAACGTCGCCTTGAGGTCGACCGAGTCACCATCAGCGAGGATGGCATCCGCGACTGTAAGGACGACAGGCATTCGGACGATCAGGTTGTTGGCTGCAGCGTTGGTCGGTGGAAGTGGCGCGACAGGCGTAACCTTTTGAACCGGTGGTGGTGGCGCTGCGCCAGGTGCGGCTGCAAACGCGACTGCGATGTTCAAGCTGCCGACGACGACAATGCGCGCGCCAGAAATCATACGATTTACCATGATGTACCCTCGTTTGCGTATGGGAGTGGCCGCCATTGCGTGGCGCGCCGTCGCGTTGAAGTAATAATCGTCACTCTTGAGCGTAGCGCGAGAGTGACGGGATCTCGCGACTAAGTCAGTCGCACCGCGCCTCGGGTTCGATCTGAATGCCGGCGCTGGCAAAGCAACCCGGGGCCGCAGGAATTGCCAGCATTGGGATAAAAATGGGATAAGAGGAGCTGTGGTTGTTTAAAACACCAGCACTGGCAAGCCTTTCCGGGCCTTTTCTGGCTAGAGGGCGCACCAAATGCTGATCTATGCGCCGCGCCAACGGTCAGCGTCGATTTTTTTAAAAGCATTCGACTTTGACGCGCTAATCTCGGAATCCAATGCTATAAACGGCTAACTGCGCCGCGCCAACTCGCGGGTGACCTGATTCTTGTGCAGAGAAAGCTAAACCGCGTGACATGCGTGACACGACTTGCAGCGCCCCATTTTTCCCTATTGAGGTAACCCACGTACATGACGACGACGTTGCGTAAGCCCCTGCTGGCGAAGCTGATGCCGCCACGAATGAAGCAGCCGCTGATGCGCGAACGGCTGTTTCGCCAACTCGACGATGGCGGAGGCAGCATCTGGCTTTATGGCCCGCCAGGGTCGGGAAAAACCACGCTGGTGGCGAGCTACCTGCAGCAATATAAACTGAAGGTACTTTGGTACCGGGTCGATAGTGACGACCGCGAGCCTTCAACGTTTTTCCACTTTCTGGCCGAAGCCAAGGCCGCTATCGGCTCACGGCGTGCAGCCTTGCCGGTCATCGCTGTCGAAACGCGGGACGATTGGCCGGCCTTCGCCAGGCGCTTCGCGCGTGCGCTGGCGGCGGCACTTCCGACTGGGTGTGCACTGGTATTCGACAACGTTCATGAGGGTGCTGGGGGGCTTGACGCGCTTCTCGCGGTCATGATCGAGGAGATGACCGAGTTCCATCGCGTGTTCCTGCTCTCACACCATGCGCCACCGACGCCATTCGTGACCGCCATTACCAAGCAGCAGCTGTCGATCATCGCGGCCGACGGCTTGCGTCTGGATCGTGCGGAAACGGCCGCGCTGGCCAAGGCGCTGGGCCTGGGCAAACAAGGGGACGTCGAACGCGCCTATGCCTTGACCAATGGCTGGGCAGCGGCGATTGTTTTGCTTGCCAGCCAGCCGGGCGGCGAACTTCTGATGGATGCGGAAGGCAAGCTGCCGCCGCAGATGCTGGAATACATGTCGCACAACGTCATCAAGCGGATTCCCGAACGGGTGCGCCACGTTGTCGAGAGTTGTGCGTTCTTTCCAGACTTCGACGCGGCACTTGCCTGTGCCGCCAGCGCGGACCCAGTTGCGGGTGAGTTGTTGGCGGATTTGCACCGGAGCGGATTCTTCATCGAGCAGCGCGGTACCGGCGCCGAAAAAAGCTACGCGTTGCATAGTCTGCTGGTTGAGGCGCTGCGTCAAAAGGTGGGCCTGAATGGTAGCGCGGCGCGGCAACTTGCGGAAGCAAACGCGGGAAAGCTGCTGTTGCGCGCCGGACGGGCGGAATCTGGCATTGCACTGCTACTGGCGGGGCTTGCCCATGCAGAGGCCGCGCCGCACATACTCAATATCGCCAAACACATGATGGCAACCGGGCGCGGGGAGCAACTGGCGCGCTGGATTTCCGCACTACCCGCAGCACTTCTCGACGAACAACCGTGGCTGGAGTACTGGCGCGCCCTCGCAACGGCTTCATTCAATCTTAGTGAAGCCCGGCGCGTCTTCGACGAAGTATGCCAGCGGTTCCGGGCCAAGGGAGATCGGCTCGGGGTGGTATTGGCAGCGGCTGCAGTGACGGCTGAAATTGAATTGAGCTGGCAGAGCACCCACGGCGCTCAACATTGGGTAAATGTCCTTTACGAAGCGTGGACCGCGGACATTGTTTTTCCTGATGCCGAAAGCGAACTGAGGGCGATCATCGGCGCGTTGGCGACTGTCAATCACGATGCCGAAATGCTTTCGACGCGACGGGATCGATACATTGATCGATTGCTGGAGTTGATCCCGGCAACGTCAGACCCGAATCTGCATTTGCACGCTGGTTCGCTCATGATTTATATCATGACGCTCTTGAGGAATTTTGAACGTGGACTGCCCTTTGTCAATTTCATCCATCAGCAAGTTGATCTCAAGAAAGCACATCCCGGCCACGTCGCGAACTGGCTCAATCAGGTGGCTCGTCTCTATGTGGCGGCAGGAGACGCACTGGACCGTCCTGAACTTTTCAAAGAGGCGCGTCGTGTTCGAAATGAAGCGCTGTTGGTTGCGCAACGCCACGGTGATATTTCCATGCAAATAGTGATGGGACATGCTGAAGCATTGGCTGCACTGAACGCACAGGACACGGCAACAGCGGCGAAAATCCTCAACACCGTGGAGCCCCTTCTCATGCCGACCATGTATTGGCATCTCGCCTGGCACCATACGCGGCGCAGCCGCCTCTGCCTGATGCTTGAGCACCCGGTCGAGGCGTTGGAGCACATTGAAAAAGTTCTTAAATATGCGGCCCAGGCAGGTGCCGTGATGAATTTCACGGCGAACTACAATCACGCCGCCGCGTTTTGCCTGATGTGGCTTGATCGTCACGATGAGGCCGAAGTGCAGATCGCGACCGCCATCAGTAAAGTCGCTACGGAATATGCGGACGTCTATCGGCTTTCATCGCTGTTTAATCGCGCACTGAGAGCGGTCAAGCTGGAACAGGGCGAGGCCAATGAGACTATTCGTGCCTTTTTTGTCTCACTCGTCGATGGGCAGATTTTTGACTATGGTCAGTCTGCACGGCCACTAATTGCACGTCTTTGCGCAGTGGCTTTGACGCGCGCAATTGAGCCCGCGATGGTGCGGGACCTGATCAAGCGGCGGAAGCTGGCCCCGACTGTGAACGCGCCCGCCGACTGGCCATGGCCGGTGAAGATAGAGTCCTTGAGCGGCTTCAATGTGTATTCGTGGGACGAGCCTCTTGTCTTTGACGGGAAGACACAGAAGAAGCCGATGGAGTTGTTGAAGTTGCTGGTCGCGCGAAGTGATCCTTTGAAGCCGAATCAGGGCGTAGACGTTGAAGAAATCATCAGTGAGTTGTGGCCCAGCGCTGATGCCAAGGATCCGAAAGGTTCATTCGACGTCACTGTTCACCGCCTGCGCAAACTATTGAAAGTGGAAGAGGCGATCGTGATCTCGGAGGGACGGCTCAGGTTAAACCGGGATTTTGTTTGGTGTGATGCGTTCGTTTTTGAATCGATGGCGATACAAACGCTCCGCGGTGAGCGGTCCGAGATCGGGACGACACTGGCGCTCTACAGGGGCGCATTGTTCGGCAATGAAAAGGCACCCTGGGCCTTCTCGACCAGGGAGCGGATTGCGGTTCGATTCACGCTTTTGGTGCAACGTCAAGGCGAGGTCCTGGAATCTGCCGGCGCGTATCGCGAAGCCGTCGATGTCTATGAACGCGGGATCGCTCAGGACAACCTGGTAGAACCGTTTTACCGCGGGCTGATGCGGTGCCATCTGGCGCGGGGCGAGCCGGCCGAAGCCTTGCGGGCATACCGGCGCTGTCGCGAAATACTCTCCATTGTCCTGGGGCTGCGGCCCGCACCCGAAACAGACGCCCTGCGCCAACAAATTCCGGCGGGTCAATCTTGAACGCCGCACAGGCCGACGGACAATTTCACGGCAGGCAAGCCACCGCAGCGCGCGCGAAATGATCAGAGCGTGACAACCATCACTTGATATGACTTTCGAAACGTGTACTGTTGGAATCCGCAGCGCTCGTACATTTTGATGGCAGGGTGGGCGCGATGTACCGTTAGTGATACCTGCCTGAATCCGGCAGCGCGCGCGGCATCTAGTGCGGCGAGCATCAGCCCGTGACCATAGGCCTTGCCCTGAAAACAGGGGAACAGTCCGATGCCCAGGTGTGGCGTCGCTGCATCGACAAACGCGAGCCCCCGTTGATCACCGAGCAGCCTCATCCAGCATGCGCCGATGGGCTCGCCTTCCTTCGCCAACTCCAGTACCAGGCCGATATCACCTGCCCGGCCCCAGTTTTCGGCATAGATGCGGATATGTGGCGATTGCAGGATTGCTTTGGGCCGCAACAGTGCGGGCGGTGGATCCCAGAGTGCGATGTGCAACACATCCCAGAGCAACGCCTGATCGTCAGGACCTAGCGGACGTATGTACAGTGAGGGTGACATGGTGGTGAAAACTCGCGTTGGCTGAAGGCATCGCCGGAAGCAGGCACCTTGTGTCCGCACCGTTTGGCTGCTGCGTAAATTGCCGCATATGAGGTTGGTGCTTATGAGGAATCAGATGGCAGGCCCGCTCCAGATCGGGAAGGTTGCCATCAGCCTGTTATCTGCACCGCCGCCGCTCAGTGCACAGCCGGAGATCGGCTTGAGCACCATGGAAATAGATGCATATGAATTTTTTGGATATCCGGCCGGGAACGCGACCGTGAAGGGCTCGGTGTAAACAGTCCTGCCATTCATGCTGATGACTTTCACGCCCGTGTTGGTCACGTGCCCATTGACTGACAGCTCGATTGTGCAATCTTTCAAGTCGCCCAGCCCTTCGATTCTGAAATGCGCCGACTGTCCCGAGGTGAGCTTGGAGCTGAAACTGGTTGTACCCACAGAAAATATTCTGGCTTCTACATCTTGCATTGGCGCGGACGTTTCAGCGAACGCGGCGAGTGAAATGACGGCAGTCAGGAGCAATGTGCATATTGCGAATATTGAGGCCAAGGAAATCTCCCTATCGTTATCGGTTTGAAAATTCGGCGTGCGTCTTGAAGAATCACCTTGGGTCGTGTTTCAACGACATCTGGTTCAATGAACCTTCGGCAGCAATCCTGTTTGCGCCGAAGACACCGGTCGCGTTTCAACGGAAATTGGCGCATGTCACTTCGCTCTTGCCACTCATGCGAGCGCACCCAGAACGGCATCGAGATCCAGGGGTGCTGTGGAGACGACTTCGAGCAACCTGTCTTCGGCGAAGCCAGCCGGATCGACCATTCTGCGTTCGGCCAGGAGCCGGTCGCGGTCGCGCAACAAGCCCGCAATCTGCGGTTGGCAGACGCGCAGTATTGCCGTGAGCCATCGGCTGGTGAGGTCAAATCGGGTATCGTTGGTGATAACGAACCGGTCGATGAGCGGAATGACGTCACGGGCACGATACAACCATTCGTCCGTGACCCAGCGATTCGGAACAAACACGCGCGTCGGGACGCCACTGGCATCGAACGAAATGGCAATGACGTGAACGAGGCCACCTTTTTGAACATCGGGATTCCCGGGCAGCGCGACGGGCCGGGCTCTTGGACCGAGCAGCTCGGTGTACATGAAGCAATGGAAATGCCCGTGCTCATCCCAATGGCGGGCTACAGCCGGATCGTGTGCGTGGTAGTACCAGGCACAGCCGGTGGCTGGGTCTTCGATGTCGTGGTGCGGATAGTGCTGGCCAACTGCAAACGCATCCGGCGTACCGATGAGTAAATCACGCACAGGGTGTCGCCCTTCGCGTGCGAAAGCATCGAGCACCGCGTATAGATCGCCCGCCGCCTTACGCAATGCGATGCGCCGCCGACGGGATGGCGGCGCAAGCAGCTTCGGTTCAAACACACTCGCCGAAGAAGCCGCTGCGGAGATCATGAAGCGACGCGAACATTACTTATTTTGCGATGGGATCCGCACCGGCCTTGGTTTTAACGCAGGGTGCAATCGCCCCGGTTTTGGTTTTCACGCACGGAGCGATTTCGCCAACCCTCGTCTTGACGCAGGGGGCGATGCCGCCGATCCTGGTCTTTACGCAGGGTGCCAGCGTTTTGGTAGAAGCATCTGCTGGCGCCGCGACCGGCTCAGCCAGCGCAGGCGTGGCGGCAGCCAGACCACCTGCCACCATCATCATTGCAACTGCACCTCTGTGATTCTTGATCATTTTGTTTTCCTTTTTCCTGGTGAGCATTCTTGCTCGATATGGTGAAACTTCCAGCCTAAAAAATACGACTAACAAAGCCGATGCGGCAAGGAAGGCGTGCTCGACTACTTCGCCGGCTTGTCGTTAAAGTAATGCCCAATCAACTCAAGTACCGCCGCCCTTTCGGGCTGTAACGTGCCATAGCTAAACACTCCCCGACTCGTTGCTGTCAACTTGGACCCACCGGAGAAAAAGGCAAAGGCATTGCACTCAAACGAAACGAAAACGGTCGTTTCGATACTGTCCCGGGTATCGAGAAAATCGAGCCTGTAGGCGGGCGCGTATTTGCATTGCGGTGATCCTGGCTTACCCGGGAGGGCCTGCGACTGCGCGAGCAGCAGCAGCAGTTTTTGCGAGTCAGCGACGCTTAGACGGCGATGGAATGGTGACCGGCGTGGATGGCGTTCTTCGGGCGTGATTTCGCGCTTCGTGTTTTTCATTGCGTTCATGTCACCGAGATAGACTTCGGCATCGACGGTTTGTAGTTCCGCCACTTGTTGCTCCGATAAAAGCGGGTTGACGCGATTCTTGAGCATATTGACGTCGCCCGCGCGCAGCTTCGCCATCTGGTCGTCCGGCAACAGTGGTTTGCCAAGCACCATTGTGCTGGTCATGACGCTCAGCAGAGCGATTGTTTGAATCAGCTTTTTCATTGCGACTTTCCTGGGTCTTCACACCGGTGAAAAAATCTTGCTAGTAGGCACCGTTATCGTGTTCCTTGAATGGTGTGTTGGGTGCGGCTGGTGCGCCGTTAGGACCGATGACCGAGCCACCGTTGCTGGCGCCAACACCCAATGAGCAGTACCAGTTTTTGGCGAGCGGAATATCTGTCGGCGTCAGATCAACGGTGACATTGACGTTGCCCTTGAAGGCACCGTTGACCAGCGTTGCTGTTCCGTAACCGTTCTTTGGCTGCATGCCGGCGCCGGTGATCTGGCAGGTGACATTGCCTTTGGTCCAGTTCGGGCTGACGTTCTTCATGTCGACCGGAACGATGAAATCGGCGGCGTGGGAAGCGCCTGATAAAAGCATGGTCGCGATAAATGCGATACGGCTGATTTGCGGGGTCATGATAATTCTCCTGGGTAAAAAATTGCAGATCGAATGGCTTTACGAACCATTGCCCTGAAACGTGAGCGGCAGGGTGGTGATGGTCGGCAAATATATGGCAGTGCCGGTGTATGTGAGCGCCGCCGTGGTCCTTATCGGCAAGGGTGTGAACGTACCGGTGAATTGAAGTGCTGCCGTGGTTGTCACGGGTAAGCCACCTGGCATGCCGGTAAAGACCAGTGGCTGCGTTGAAATTGTTGGCAACGGCATTGATGTGCCGGAGAAAACAAGTGGCAGTGTCATCACCGGCGGGAGGCTGGTCGGTGGCCCCGCGTACACCAGCGGCAACGTCGTGACCACCGGCAATCCGGCGGCCAGACCCGTGAACGTTAGCGCCTGCGTAAGGACTTTGGGGAGTGATATCGCCACGCCGGAAAAAGTGAGCGGCTGCGTCGTGACCGGCGGCAGGCTGGTCTGTGGCAGCAATGATTGGCCGGTGTAAAGCAATGTTTGCGTGGTGATTCTCGGCAATGCTTTTACGGGTACTGCCAACAGTGGCGCAGTCGGTTGGGGCACTCGGCTTTGCGGGTGTATTGGTCCGGCTGCAATCGCGATCACGAGGCCAAGAAATAACTTGCGGCGGTCGCCATTTTCGCTGCGCTTTGAGCTGGCGTGCGGTGGCTCAACGTCACACACCGGGAAATGGATTTGTAGCGGGTTCATGCATTGAGTCGACGGACCGACCGAAGAGGTTCAATTCATTTTCGACCACTACATTCGTGGAATGAAATGACGACTTTACGTGGCGAGCGGCCGTGCCTGAAAGCCACGCGTCGTCAGCGCAGCGACAACTTCGGATGAGGTACCATATGGGAAAAATCGTGAAACTCTAGCACTGGCGCGGCGTTCGAGGCACAATGTCGCCAAGAGGCCCGCCAGTGCTAGAGTCTTTACACTGGAAATGGCGAACCCCGACCACCCGTTCGCTGAGCTTGTCGAAGGGTTGATAGCACCACGCTGAATCAAATGGGGTAACCAATTTGTGCGTTGACAAGCTCAGAACGAACGCGGGCTTTTAGAAGTGCCGTATTTTTCTACTGCGCTAACTCCGCGCTGCGCCGCACATGACGAATCGCTTCATCGTTGCGCCCCAATTGTTCCATCAGGCGCGCGAGCGTCATGTGCGCATCGAGCGACGGCTCAAGCGCAACGCTGGCTTCGAGATAGCTTTGCGCTTTGCCCCATAGTCCTTGACGCATGCACAGCTTTCCAAGGGTGGCGAGTAGCACCGCGTCGCGCGCGTGTTGCCGCAGCCAGCGTTCGGCGCGCTCGATTTGCGC
>JAJAYN010000627.1 GCA_026786225.1 Burkholderiales bacterium
AGCTCGCGGCGTCGCCCAGCTCTTCTTCGATGCGCAGCAATTGATTGTATTTGGCCATGCGATCCGAACGCGATGCCGACCCGGTCTTGATTTGCAGCGCATTCATGGCGACGGCGATGTCGGCAATCGTCGTGTCTTCGGTTTCACCGGAGCGATGCGAAATGACCGCTGTGTAATTGGCGCGCTTGGCCATCTCAATGGCGGCGAACGTTTCCGATAGCGTACCGATCTGGTTGACCTTGATGAGGATCGAATTGGCGACACCCTTGGCAATGCCTTCGCGCAGAATCTTGGTGTTGGTAACAAACAGATCATCGCCGACGAGCTGGATATTTTTGCCGAGCTTCTCGGTGAGAATCGCCCAGCCATCCCAGTCATCTTCGGCCATGCCGTCTTCGATGGAGATAATCGGGTACTTGTCGCACCAGGTCGCGAGCAGATCGGTGAACTGCGCCGAATTAAAAGAGAGCTTTTCTGCTTCGAAACGGTACTTGCCGTCTTTCCTGAATTCACTCGCCGCGCAATCGAGGCCGATAAGGATATCTTCGCCCGCCACATAGCCCGCTTCCGAAATCGCTTTCATGATGTACTGCAGCGCCGCTTCGTTGTTGGCGAGGTTCGGTGCGAAGCCGCCCTCGTCGCCAACGTTGGTGTTGTGCTTTTCGGCGTGCAGGATTTTTTTCAGTGTGTGAAACACTTCCACACCGGCCCGCAAAGCCTCACGGAACGTCGGCAGCCCCGCCGGGATGATCATGAATTCCTGCATGTCCAGCACGTTATCTGCATGCGCACCGCCGTTGATGATGTTCATCATCGGCACCGGCATTTGCATCGGCGCTGCACCACCAAGGTAGCGATAGAGCGAAAGACCGGATTCGTCGGCTGCCGCCTTCGCGCAGGCCATCGACACCGCCAGAATGGAATTTGCACCGAGGCGGGATTTGCTTTCCGTGCCGTCGAGCTCGATCATCGTTTTGTCGATGAACGCCTGCTCGGAGGCATCGAGGCCAATCACGGCCTCGCAGATTTCAGTGTTGATATGTTCGCAGGCTTTCAGGACGCCGCGACCGAGAAAACGATGCGGGTCTTTGTCGCGCAGTTCGATCGCTTCGCGCGAGCCGGTGGATGCGCCTGACGGCACAGCGGCACGCCCGATGACGCCCGATTCCAGCAGCACATCGGCTTCCACGGTAGGGTTACCGCGTGAATCCAGAATTTCACGGGCGACGATATCAACAATGGCGGTCATTAAAAATTATCCTTTTTTGAAATATTTAGATTTATCTCCCGCCCTCGCAGGAAAACCTGCGGAGAGGGATGTTTCGCTTCGGCGCTTCACGCACTCGCCTTCGTTCCCTGCACCACGCGCAATCCGGCCTCGCCATGAGTCTGTTTGTGCTGCTCCAATCCGGCCTTGACGAATGAAATAAACAGCGGGTGCCCATCGCGCGGGGTGGAGGTAAATTCCGGGTGGAACTGGCAGCCGTAGAACCAGGGATGCGCGTGCTTGACCGGGTCGAGCTCGACCATCTCGGTCAGCGACTCTGAATTGGTGCGCGCAGAAATCACCATGCCCGCCGCCTCCAGCCGCGGCACGTAGTGATTGTTGACTTCATAGCGGTGTCGATGGCGTTCGCTCACGGTTGTGCTCTGATAGATGCGGTGCGCCAGCGTGCCAGGGCGCACGGTACAGGGCTGCGCGCCTAGGCGCATGGTGCCACCGAAATTGGAGCTGGCGTCGCGCTTCTCGACGATGCCGTCGTGGTTCTGCCATTCGGTGATCAGTGCGACCACCGGATGCGGCGTGTCGGCATCGAATTCGGTCGAGTTGGCGTTCGCCAGGCCGACGACATTGCGTGCAAATTCAATTGTTGCGATCTGCATGCCCAGACAAATGCCAAGGTACGGAATCTTGTTCTCGCGTGCGAATTTGACGGCGGCAATTTTGCCCTCGGTACCACGCTTGCCGAATCCACCGGGAACGAGAATGGCATCCATAGTGGCCAGTGCCGCCACGCCATCGGTCTCCATCTGTTCGGAGTCCATGTAGTGAATGTTGACCTTGGTGTGGGTGTGAATACCGGCGTGAATCAGCGCCTCTGAAAGCGACTTGTAAGAGTCGGCCAGGTCCACATATTTGCCGACCATCGCCAGATTGATCTGGTGCTCGGGGTGCTCCAGCGCATTGACGATGTTGTCCCACATGGTCAGGTCTGCGGGCTTCGGTGTGAGGTGCAGTTTGCGGCAGACAATTTCGTCCAGTCCCTGCTTGTGCAGCATCTTCGGAATCTTGTAAATCGAACTCGCGTCGTAGCAGGAAATAACCGAGCCCATATCGACATTGGTGAACAAAGCGATCTTGCGGCGGTCGTCGTCAGGAATCGGGCGGTCGCTACGGCACATCACCACATCGGGCTGGATACCGATCTCGCGCAGCTCTTTCACGCTATGTTGCGTCGGCTTGGTTTTGATTTCGCCCACTGTCGGCAAATAAGGCACCAGCGTAAGGTGGATATAGCAAGTGTTGTCGCGGCCCTGTTCGATACCCATTTGGCGAATTGCCTCGAGGAACGGCAGGGATTCAATGTCACCGACCGTGCCGCCGATTTCAATGATGCCGACTTCAGCATCAATGGTGCCCGCGCGAATCGAATTCTTGATTTCATCAGTGATATGCGGGATGACCTGCACAGTGCCGCCCAGATAATCGCCGCGCCGCTCTTTGTTGATGACGCGCTCGTAAATCTGGCCGGTGGTGAAGTTGTTCGACTTTTTCATCTTCATCGAGATGAAACGCTCGTAATGACCGAGATCCAGATCGGTCTCCGCGCCATCGTCGGTGACGAATACCTCGCCGTGCTGAAATGGCGACATGGTACCCGGATCCACGTTGATGTACGGGTCCAGCTTCATCATCGAGACTTTAATGCCGCGCGATTCGAGAATGGCGGCGAGAGAGGCGGCGGCGATCCCTTTGCCAAGGGAAGAAACCACACCACCGGTAACGAAAATATACTTGGTCATGTTGACCTCCAGCTGCTGGGGTTGGGAAACCCCGGGGTGGAAATTAGTATTTTACACGAAGGCGGCTTGGGCTCGATTCACGATAGTGAATTTGCTAGTGTGTTTAGGGCACAGCAAGCACTGGCGCGCTGTTTCAGGCTATTTCCAACTGGAAAGTGCGTCAATGCTGGTGGTGGCAGGTGCTGTTGGAAGCGCGCCGCGAGCCGTCACCCGAAAAAGTGCGCCCCGACCAGCGATGCTGAGAGCAGGACTCCGTGCAGCGATGCCGCACCGATCGTGAGCCGGATCGCCGTGGTCAGTCGTGCGGGACTATCGGCGTAGCGCAAGAGGTCCTTGCCCGCGCGAAACGACATGATCGCAGGCAATAACGCAATCAATGCAGGCCATGGCAGGAACCCGGCCATCACCGTACCGATCAGCCAGACGTATGCGACGAGTGCGATGCCCAGATAGCCCCAGCGCGCCCGCGCGGGGCCCAGCCTCACGACCCAATGATGCTTGCCGGCTGCTTCATCGGCCTTGCGATCCGGGAACTGGTTGATATAGAGAATGTTGGTGACCAGCAATGCGTACGCCGACACGGCGATCAATGGCAGCGCCGAAAATGAACTGCGCTGCACGTAATCCGCACCCACGGCGATCAACGCAAAGCCGGCCCAAACGCTGGTCTCGCCCATACCCCGGCTGTTCAGTTTAAGTGGAGGTGCTGAATAGGCCCAACCAATCATCAACCCGGCAACGCCGATCCACAGCAGGCCCGGTGCCGAGACGGTGACCAGCCACAGGCCGGCAACAATGACCACCGCAATCAGTGCAATTCCGAATCCCGCCGTTTCGCGCAACGACAACACGCCGTTCTGGATGAAGCGGCTGCCGCCGGTGAAGGGGAAAATACGTTCGGTATTGTTGGCGTCAGTGCCGTTGAGCGCATCGTAATAGTCATTGAGTACGTTGATGCCGGCATGCGCCAGTAGCGCGAATATCACGGTGACGACTGCCGTTGCAGGACGAATGTTGACGCCGGTGGCGAATGCGGTCGCGAGCCCGATCAGGCAGGCAAACAGCGTGACGCCGAGGAACGGCGGTCGCGTCGCAAGAAAATATCGTAATGCTGGGTTGGGTAGTGCGGCGAGTGTTGGTTCTGCGGCGTGCATGGGTTGCTCTCGTCAGGATTGATAGATTGAATACCGCGAATGGCCACCGGGATTCTTAAAACCGGTGGATGTACGTCACGCCTACGTAAGTTAGGCGCTGATCCACCAATTGCTTGACCGTGCTGTTATCCGCGTAAACGAATGGCACGCCGTTCGATCTTTCACGCCTTCCGGTTTGTTGATATGCCGGTCACTTTCGCCGTGACAACTCACGCATGAGGGTGTGCGCTTGTCGGCCTTTGTGCCGTGAGGGGTTTTGCCGATGGCCAGCACCGGGAATGCGTCGCCTTCGTCGTGGCATTTGGTGCATCTGGCATCGCCGTTTAACACCAGATCCTTATCTGATGCAGCGGGCTTCAATGCAGGCTCTGCCGCATGCGCCATCGAGAGGCCAAAAAAAATGCCGCGAATAACGCAAGCACCATGCGCAACCCAAGTGTGATCGTACCGTCTGTTTTCATTCACTGGTCCCTCTTGGTACGTCAGTCCTGCCAGTTGCCTGCGTGTAAAAATTCTACCGACTAATCCACCTTCATTTCAGCCGGACCCGGTCCTGCCGGCTCCTTGTGGGCGATGCCGATGTGGCAGTCGATACAGGTTTTACCATTCGCTTTGGCCGTCGAATGCCGTGCTCTGGCCTTTTCGGACTGAAGCTCTGAATTCATTTTGTCGGCGTGATGGCAGTTGCGACATTCAAGCGAGTCGGTTGCTTTCATGCGGCGCCAGACTTTTTGGGCCAGTTCCGAACGATGTGCCTCGAATTTTTCCTTGGTGTCGATCACGCCTGTCAGATGGCCCCAGACTTCCATGCTGGCAGCCATCTTGCGTTTGATCAAATCAATAGGAGGACGGGGGACGTGGCAATCAGAGCAGATGGCGCGCACACCTGTGCGGTTGGTATCGTGAATCGTTCCCTTGTATTCGGCGTAGACGTTGTCGCGCATCTCGTGACAGCCGATGCAGAACTGTTCAGTTTCGGTCCACGCCAAGCCGAGGGCACCTGCCGTAATGAGCAGACCGGAGACAATGAAGACGCCGAACGCAAGGCAGCCTAAAACCACAAATGACTTCAAGCGTGACGGATACCTGGCTTTAAACGTCGCCCAAATCGCCTTGATCATGTTGGCACCCTTGTGCTTCTACGCTGTATTCATCAGCGCGATAGAATCCACGCGACAAGATTCTTGACTTCCGCGTCGCTCGTCGACTTTGGGTTGTCGTGCGTCTCTTCCTTGCCATCTACCTTGACCTTGGGACTGGTCGTCAGATGTGTAAATAGTTTTTGCTCGGCGTCGGCTTTGCCTTTGTACTTGGCTGCAGTCTCTTTGTAAGAGGGGCCTTCCTTCTTTTTATCGAGACTGTGGCATGTGCTGCATTTGCTCTTTTTTGCCAGGGCCTCTGCCGC
>JAJAYN010000628.1 GCA_026786225.1 Burkholderiales bacterium
CGACGATCCCTCGTCGCCGGAAGTTGGCTACCGGGCAATTCTCAATGCGCTCGCATTCCTCGGTATCACCTCATCGCCGCTCCCCCAGCCAGTGGAAAAATACGAAGCGCTGCGGATGATTGCGGTGCACGACAAAAACGATGTGGGCGATAATTTCAGCCGCGCGTGGGCCAGTTTTGATCCTCTTCGCACAGGCGATTTGATCGGTACACGTCATGACGGCGCGCGGCTGCTCGCCGAAGAAGACGGCTGCATTCTATTTCCAGACGCGATGGCGGAACCGGGGAACGAATGGTTTTATGTGGCGAAGACGGTTGCGGAAATATAAATATCCAGCACTGGCGCGGCTTTAAAGCCATAAATGCTTCGGGAACCGCGCCCATGCTGGTGCTCTTGCTTATTCGCAAAAGTGGGCAGTGTCCTGCGTCAGGGACGGATCTTTCTTGCAATGAACACCTTAGTTCTTGCAAAGGGTTACGACATATTGCGAGCGGCGAGGCCTGCCAAAATTTTTCCATGCACGCCGCCAAAGCCGCCGTTACTCATCACCAGAATCTGGTCGCCCGGTTTTGACATGTCCACAATGGCATTGACCATAGCGGAGAGGTCTTCAAATACACCCGTTTTGGTGCCGATGGATTCTACTGATTTGGCGACGTCCCATCCAAGGTCTTTGGCATAAATAAACACGACGTCAGCCACCGACAGGCTGATCGGCAGCGCGGCGCGCATGGTACCCAGCTTCATGGTGTTGGTGCGAGGCTCGATGACCGCAAATATGCGTTTCTCGCCGACGCGCTTCCTGAGACCCGCGAGGGTGACTTGAATGGCGGTGGGGTGATGTGCGAAGTCGTCGTACACCGTGACGCCGCCAATCTCGCCCTTGTTCTCCATGCGCCTCGCCACGCCGGCAAATTCGTTGAGTGCGTCGATGGCCATTTTGGTGGGCACGCCTGCGTGACGCGCGGCCGCGATCGCCGCCAGCGCATTCATGGTGTTGTGCGTGCCCATCTGATCCCATTCGACCATGCCTTTGTCGACGCCTTTGAAAATTACATTGAATTGCGTCTCTCTCTGGGCGCGTTTGAAATCCCACAGCATGCCCGGCCCGAATTCTTCCAGGCTGCTCCAGCAACCCATCTGCAAGACGCGCTTCAGGTAGTCATCGCGACCATTGCTGACGATGAGCCCGTTGGCGGGAACCGTGCGCACCAGATGATGAAACTGCGTTTGAATCGCTTCCACGTTGGGGAAAATATCGGCGTGATCGTGCTCAAGATTGTTGAGGACCGCGGTACGCGTGCGGTAGTGGACAAACTTGGAGCGCTTGTCAAAAAACGCGGTGTCGTATTCGTCGGCTTCGATAACGAAAAACGGCGAGTCGCCTTTGGGTGAGCGTGCCGAGATACCAAAATTCTTTGGTATGCCACCGATGAGAAGTCCCGGCGCGAGACCGGCGTGTTCGAGTATCCACGCCAGCATCGCGCTGGTGCTGGTCTTGCCGTGTGTGCCCGCTACCGCGAGCACCCATTTGCCTTGCAGCACGTTTTCACCCAGCCATTGCGGCCCGGATATATAGGGCAGGCTGCGGTTCAAGATTTCCTCAATGACAGGCATGCCACGCGTCAGGAAATTACCAACGACGTACAGGTCAGCTTCGAACGCATCTATTTGTTCCGCGTCAAAACCCTGATGAAGGTGAATGCCTGCGGCTTCCAATTGAGTAGACATCGGCGGATAGACGTCATCGTCGCAACCGGTGACGGTGTGCCCGGCTTCGCGCGCAAGCACCGCGAGCCCACCCATGAAAGTGCCGCAGATACCGAGGATATGGATATGCATACTGTGGCTCAATCCTCTGAGCGCGGCGAATGAACGGGCCAATTCATGGCAAATTTTATCATCGGGGAGTGGTTCCACTGGTACTGGAGACTGTCACAAGATTTTCAGGCATTAAGCGTAAACTTGTCCGCTCTTGAAACGACTCATGCTGACCCGCACCTAACAACCCTTGCGACTTCCAACAATTAATATGGTCCCACATCTCACTACCTCGCTCACCGGCCCGCTTCTGGACCTGGAAAAGAAAATTCTCTATGCGCGACCAAGCATCGAACGCTGGTTCCGGACAAAATGGATGACGGAAGTTCCCCCGTTCTACACCTCCGTGGATTTGCGCAACTCCGGTTTCAAACTCGCACCCGTCGACACCAATTTGTTCCCTGGTGGCTTCAATAATTTGAATCCAGAATTCATGCCGCTATGTATTCAGGCGGCGATGTCCGCGGTGCAACGTGTGTGTCCGGACAAGCAACGGTTCCTGCTAATCCCTGAAAACCACACGCGCAATCTTTTTTACCTGACCAATGTCGCCGCGATCCAGAAGATTCTGCTCGGCGCGGGCCTCGACGTGAGGATTGGCTCGCTGTTGCCAGAGATTACCGCGCCAACGGTGCTCGATTTACCCAACGGCGACAAGCTCACACTGGAACCCATCAAGCGCGTTGGCAATAAGCTGATGTTGGAAGGGTTCGATCCCTGCGCGGTTCTATTAAATAATGACCTCTCGGCTGGCGTGCCAGAAGTTCTCAAGGGCCTCTCGCAGCCGGTGGTACCGCCGCTGCACGCAGGCTGGACGACGCGTCGCAAAACGCTGCACTTCCACGCGTACGACAGCGTGGCCGAAGAATTCGCCAAGTTGATCGGAATCGACCCCTGGTTCATCAATCCGATATTCAGCCAATGCGGTAAGGTGAATTTTTCGGCGCAGGAAGGGGAAGAATGCCTTGCGGCCAATGTCGAAGCGGTGTTGAGTGAGATGAGTGCCAAGTACAAGGAATACGGCATTACCGAAAAGCCATTTGTGATCGTGAAAGCCGATGCCGGTACGTATGGGATGGGCATATTGACCGCACGTTCTCC
>JAJAYN010000629.1 GCA_026786225.1 Burkholderiales bacterium
AGATAGGCACCCGCAAAGAGACGCCGACCGTGCGCGTGAAGCGGCTGTCGGCGACGTCGAGCCCAATGCCGCCGGCGTCGGCGAAGGCCGCCAATGTCGGCAGACGCTCCCATTTCACAGCGTCGTAGTTGAGTTTTGAGAGGGACTCGCGACGTTGCTGCACGCGCAGATCCGCCCGCATCTGCCTGGCAGTCTCAAGAGCATCCGGTATCGTGACCGCTTCGGCAGGCGTAAATTGCAGCGTGTCAGTCGGGTCGATGTGTATGTTCATGCGCAGCCCAATTACGCGCAGCAACTGAATCTCGGCTCGGTCGCTATCATTGCGGGCGACCAGCAACCGCTGCTGCTCATTCGCCATCTGCACCTGCGCTCGTGTCACTTCGATGCCCGTTGCCGTGCCCGCCTGCTTTTGCGAACTCGCGAGCTTGAGCAGCGCTTCAGCCAGCTTCACGTTGGCCTCGCTCGTTGCCACCGCTTCGCCCGCGCGGATCAGCGCCAGATAGGCGCGGGCAGTCGCGTCGCTCACCGCATTGCGCGAGGCTTCTTCCTCAGCCTTCGCGACGTCCACCTGAGCTCGCGCCGCTTGCAGTCGCTTCAACGCGCTGAAGTCGAAGATCGTTTGCGACGCCGTGATGCGGGCGTCAAAAACGCTAATGGGGCCGACGACATCGGGAAATCCAGGGATGGGGATTTGTACGCCAAAGGCCTTCAGGTTGCGCGTAAAGTTCTGCTCGCTGAGCGATGCGTCGAGGTTCGGCAGCAGCGCGGCCCGGCTTTGCGCCACGCGCGTGTTGGTCAGGGTAATCAGTTCCTTGGCAAGTTGCACACGGGCGTTGCCTTCGGCCGAGAGCGACAGGTCCACCGCTTGCTTCATCGAAAGGGCCATGCGGCTGCTGTTGTCCTGCGCCGCCAGTGCCGCCGCGGCGTAGAAAATGCAATAAACACTTGCTTTCATTTCCTTGTTCCCTGAACTCCTGAGAGGACGAATTTCGTAAGCTCCTCTGCGAACTTGTCGATTGCTTTCTCGCTTGAAGGCAGCTTCGTTCCGAGGCGCTCAAAGAGCGGCCGCGAGGTCTCGAGGTTGGCGACCATACTAAGAATCAGTACGGCGGTCTGACGCGAGACCGAGAGAGGCTGGCCTGTGACACGTCTGAGAATACTCGATAGTTCCGCGTGAATCGGCCTGACAACGTTCTGCACCATCTCGTCTAAAACCGCGGTTGGCTCGCGCAGTTCGTGCTTCATAATGTGCCCCAGATACGGGTGATTATGACGGTGTATGAGCGTGAGTTCCAGAAACTGCCGAAGCCATCGGCCCAGAACCTGTTCCCCAGATTCGCCGCTGCCCTTTCCGATTGGCTCGGGACGATTGGCCTGCAGATCCGCGACTCCATTACGCATCAGTTCGCGGTACAGGCCCAGCTTGTCTCCGAAATAGTACTTCACAGAGGCTACGTTGCAGTTCGCGCATGTGCAGATGTCGCGTATACCCGCTCGATGAAACCCGTCACGAGCGAAAATTGCCCCGCTGGCCTCAAGAATCCTCTCGCGCGTTGATAGTTCCGTGGTCTCGATCAAAGTAAACAGGTGTTTATAAACACCTGTTTAAGAGTATGCGCCGCAACAGCCACGGCTGTCAACCCCTGTCGTGCCATAATTTACCAATGAAACTGGTTGGAATTGGAATCCTGTGCCTGGGGGCGATCTTCGCGCAGCCCCGTGCCACTCCCGATCCGCAGGTGGTCGCCGCGCGCCACGCTACTGAAAAGGAACTGCAATCGCTGGCGATTGTCGAACGCAAGCTGATGGTTTCGATGCGCGACGGCAAGCGCATGGCCACCGACGTGTACCGCCCCAAGGATAGGTCTAAGAAGTATCCGGCCATCTTTGTCCGCACGCCTTACAACTTCAATTTCTGGGACGTCAGGCTAGGCGCGCCGCGCGACATGGCCGCCGAACTCGCGGCCGTCAAGCGTGGCTACGCCTTCGTTGAAATGAACGAACGCGGCCACTTCTTTTCAGAAGGTAATTACGATATTCTGGGCGCGCCACTGAGCGATGGCGAGGACGAAATGCAGTGGATGACCGCGCAGCCCTGGTCGAACGGCAAGGTCGGCACCATCGGTTGCTCGTCCACCGCGGAGTGGCAACTGGCCGTCGCCGCCACCGGCACCCCGGGATTCACAACGATGATCCCGCAAGGTTTTGGCGCTGGTGTGGGGCGTGTCGGGCCGTTTTATGAGCAGGGCAACTGGTATCGCGGCGGCGCGGTGCAGATGCTGTTCATCGCGTGGCTCTATGGCGAGCAGAATCAGGTGCGTCCAATGTTTGCGCCAAACACTCCGCGAGAAGATCTGATACGCGCCGCGAAATCGTTCGATCTCGCGCAGCAGTTGCCTCCTGTTGATTGGTCGAAGGCGCTCTGGCATCTGCCCGTGATGGACATCATGAAAAATGCGGACGGGCCGCACGGCATCTTCGCCGATCAGATGGAAGTGTCGACTGGTGGGTCGATGGTGAAGCGTGCACCCAATGATCCGGCCTGGTATCGCGGCGGTTTGTGGCACGACGACGCCAAAATCAATATCCCCGGATTCTGGTTTATGTCGTGGTACGACGTTTCGACGGGGCCGAATCTCGCGGCGTACAACCACGTGCGCAAGACAGCGCGGCCCGAAATCGGAGACCAGCAGTACGCCATCATTGCCCCAACGCTCCATTGCGCGTTCAAGCGGGCCACTGAGAATACGATTGTCGGTGAGCGCAGCATGGGCGATGCCCGCCTCGACTATGACGCGCTCACCTATGGCTGGTTTGCCCATTTTCTGAAGGGCGAGGACAACGGCATTCTGAAGAAGATGCCGAAGGTCAAATATTTTACCATGGGCATGAACAAGTGGCAGTCCTCTGAAACATGGCCTCCCACCGGCGCGCAGCCGATGACTCTTCACC
>JAJAYN010000630.1 GCA_026786225.1 Burkholderiales bacterium
CCCGTGGCGGTGTACTGAATGACACCGCCGGTACGCAAATCCATATTGGCGCAAAAACGTTTCTGGTACAGTGTGCCAAAGGTAATGCCCAACAGGCCGATCGCCGCTGCACCCAGTGCGGGCCAGTTGGAGGTGCCCAGCGAATACTTGCTCAATACCACCATCACCACGCCTGTCAGCCCCAGCGCCATACCCAGCCATTGGCGGGCGTTGAGTTTTTCGTGCAGGAAAAGATTGGCAAATACGGCAGTGAGGATCGGTTGCAGTCCGGCAATGAGCGCGACAAATCCCAGCGGCAGCTGCATCTGTATGGCGAACAGCACGCCGCACAAATAGGTGGCGTGCACCAGCAGTCCTGCGACGGCGATATGAGCGACCTCAGTGGCGCTGCGTGGCCAAGGTGCGCGCGTGATCGCGATGATCACCAGCAGGATGGATAGCACCAGCATCATCCGCACGCCCATGAACGTGAATGGCTCGGCGAACGGCGCGCCCAGCTTCATGCCGATAAAGCCCGTACTCCATAGGACAACGAACAATCCTGGTGTGGCAGCGACAAATGCCGATTGCAGTGCTGTGGGCGGTGTTGGCGAAACTGGTGAAACGGCGGGTGGAGACATCCGGGGCGCGGGAGATATTCGAAACGTGGAAAGAAAGTGCAGAATGAACGCACGCATATTTTACGTCATGAATATCGCCTGCCGGACCGGCTGATCAATCCGTTGCACGGGCAAATCACGCTGGCACTCGCCGAGCGCCGTTGGGTCGCCTTTAACCTGATGGCGCGTGGTGTTCTGCAAAACGTTGTGCCCGCGGCCGCGTCATCGCGTACGCAGGCAACATCGATGTGACCTACCCCAGGTGGTAAAATCATGCTCAACAACCCCGCCTCAAAATGACTCCCTTCGTACACCTCCGCCTCCACTCAGAATTCTCCATCGTCGATGGCATCGTTCGCATCGATGAGGCGGTTGCCAAGGCTGCGGCGTCCGGTATTCCGGCGCTGGCGATTACCGATCTGGGTAACCTGTTTGGCGCGGTGAAATTCTTCAAGGCGGCGCGCGAAAGCGGTGTGCAGCCGATTATCGGCTGCGATGTCTGGATTGAAAACGAAAAGAATCGCGACCAGCCTTCGCGCCTGCTGCTGCTGTGTCGCAATCAGGCCGGTTACCTCAATCTCTGCCAGTTAGTCACGCGTGCGTTCCGCGAAAACATGTGGCGGGGCCGGGCCGAGATCAGCCGTAAATGGTTGTCGGGCGTTGGCGCGACAGATGGCCTGATCGCCTTGTCCGGCGCGGTGTTTGGCGATATCGGCCAGGCGATTTTGCAGAGCGATACCAAGCGCGCAGCGACGCTGGCGCAAGCCTGGGACAGGGATTTTCCGAATACGTTTTATCTCGAAATCCAGCGCGTCAACCGCGATCGCGACGATGTATTTGTGAACGCGACACTGCAACTCGCTGCCGCATGCGATCTGCCGGTGGTGGCCACGCATCCGATACAGTTCATGGCGATGGATGATTTCAAAGCCCACGAGGCACGCGTATGCATTGCGCGCGGTGAAGTGCTGGGTGACAAACGCCGCACACGCGACTTTTCACCCGAACAATATTTCAAAACGGCAGACGAGATGCTGGCGCTATTCGCCGATATTCCCGAAGCCATTGAAAACGCCATTGAGATTGCCAAGCGCTGCTCGTTTGAATTCACGCTGGGCAAGCCGAAGCTGCCGAATTTCCCGACGCCAAATGGCGAGAGCATCGACGCCTATTTTTACGATGCGGCCAAAGCGGGGCTGGAGAATCGTCTCGCCACGTTGTACGCCGATGATGCCAGGCGCGACGAGGTGCGCCCGCGCTACATGGCCCGCCTTGAATACGAGATCAAGACCATCGTCCACATGGGCTTTCCGGGTTACTTCCTGATCGTTGCCGACTTCATCGGCTGGGCGCGCAAGAACGGCGTGCCGGTGGGGCCGGGTCGCGGATCGGGTGCGGGCTCGCTGGTCGCGTATTCGCTGGGCATTACCGATCTTGATCCGCTGCAATACGACCTGATTTTCGAGCGCTTCCTCAACCCTGATCGGGTATCGATGCCCGACTTCGATATCGACTTCTGTCAGGAGGGGCGCGACCGCGTCATCGATTACGTCAAGAAGAAATATGGCGAAGGCTCGGTGTCGCAAATCGCCACCTTCGGCACCATGGCCGCCAAGGCCGTCATCCGCGACGTTGGGCGCGTGCTCGGCATGGGCTATAACTACGTCGATTCGATTGCCAAGCTGATTCCCAATCAACTGGGCATCACCTTGAAAGGGGCAATGGAACAGGAGCCCCAATTCAATGAAAAGCGTAAAGTTGAAGAAGAAGTCGATGAGCTCCTGACGCTGGCGGTGAAGCTCGAAGGCATAGCGCGCAATGTCGGCATGCATGCGGGCGGTGTGTTGATCGCGCCGGGGCCGCTCACGGATTTCACACCGTTGTATGTTGCAGATGGATCTGAGTCCGTGGTGTCGCAGTACGACAAGGACGACGTGGAAGCGGTCGGTCTGGTGAAGTTCGACTTCCTGGGGCTCACTACGCTGACAATTCTGGAAGAGGCGGAGCGCAACATTCACGCGCTGAACGCCAATCCGGGTGACGAAGATTTCGATATGGACAAAGTGCCGCTCAACGATCCGGGCTCATTCGAAATATTCACCCGTGGCAATACTATCGCCATCTTCCAGTTTGAATCGAAGGGTATGCGGGATATGTTGATTCGGGCACGGCCTGATCGCCTCGAAGACTTGATCGCGCTGAACGCGCTGTATCGTCCAGGTCCGATGGAATCGATCCCGGATTACTGCGACCGCAAAACCGGCAAGGCGAAAGTGGAATATCCCGACGCCAAGCTGGAAGCCATTCTGAAACCCATCCTCGGTCCGACCTACGGCGTGATGGTGTACCAGGAACAGGTAATGCAGATCGCGCGTGAGATCGGCGGCTACTCGATGGGTGGCGCGGATTTGTTGCGGCGGGCGATGGGTAAAAAGAAAACCGAAGAGATGGCCAAGCATCGCGCCATCTTTGGCATGGGCGCCGCGCAAAACGGTGTTTCATCGGCCAACGCGAAGGTGCTTTACGATGCGATGGAAAAATTTGCTGGCTACGGATTCAATAAATCCCACTCCGCACCCTACGCCTACCTGGGTTACCTCACGGCCTACCTGAAAGCCAATCACAGCGCGGCCTTTATGGCGGCCAACTTGTCGTGCGTGATGGATTTCACCGACAAGGTGCAGCAGTTATTCGACGATACCAAAGCCAACAAGCTCAATGTATTGGCACCCGACATCAACACCGGCAACTACCGTTTTGTCGCGACGGATCGCAAGACCATCCAGTACGGCCTTGGCGCGGTGAAAGGCACTGGCTATGGGGCGATTGAGAATATCGTCCGCGCGCGTGCGGCCAATGGCTTGTTCAAGGATTTGCTCGATTTTGTGAAGCGGGTGGATCGCCATACCGTGAATCGCCGCGCGATGGAGGCGCTGATCAAGGCGGGTGCGTTCGATGCCATGGACGCCAACCGCGCAAGCTTGTTGGCTTC
This sequence comes from Burkholderiales bacterium, assembly GCA_026786225.1. Taxonomy (GTDB): domain Bacteria; phylum Pseudomonadota; class Gammaproteobacteria; order Burkholderiales; family Usitatibacteraceae; genus UKL13-2. Next base: position 3,592 of record JAJAYN010000630.1, read on the forward strand.
GTTACCGCAAGCCATTGAGCTGGCCGATAAAGCTGACCGCGACGCGCAACAGGAAAACTTGTTTGGCGATGCGACCGCGGGCGGGCTGGAAGTATTGACGCCGGTGAAGGTGCAGGCCTGGGGCGACCGCGAGCGACTCAAGCATGAAAAAGTGGCGTTGGGCTTTTACCTCTCCGGCCATCCCTTCACCAGTTACGAGCGCGAGATTCGCCAGTTTGTGAAAACGCGTCTTGTGGACGTGCAGCCGAAAGACGATCCGGTATTGATGGCCGGCATCCTGATCGACCAACGCGTACGCAACGGCAAACGCGGCCGCATGTGTGTCATCACCATCGATGACGGCACGGCGCGGATCGAAGCCGTGATCTATAACGAAGTGTTCGATAAAAAGCGCACGGTGATGGTCGACGACCAGCCGCTCATTATTCGCGGCACTGTCAGCATCGACGACTTCTCCGGCGGCATGCGTGTGATCGTCGATGAAATGCTGGGTATAGAGGATGCGCGGCGTCACGTGCGTTCGATGACGCTTTCCATGAATGGCCAGGCCGACAGCAGTAAATTGCGGCAGATACTTTCGCAGCACGTCGCCAACCAGCCCGATAGTTGTGTGATCAATATTCGCTACGACAACGGTGTGGGTGTCGTGCCGATCACGTTGCCGGATAAATGGCGCGTGCGCGTTTCGGATCCGCTGCTTGAAGATTTGTACCGCTGGCTCACGCCGTCGAATGTCGATCTCGAATATGAAACCTCAAATATGCTGCCGCCGCCTCCACCATCGCGGCGCTATCGTAACGCCGGTAACGCCGGTAACGCCGGTAATGCTGGTAACGGCGGCAACGGCGGTGGATATCAGGCGTTTCAGGGCGGGGATTACTAGCTATACCGCAAAAATAGACGAAACTCCAGCATTGGTGAGGTTCTTCGAGCACAAGTGCCTGTTAAACCGCGCCAATACTAGAGTTTGTCGATTGATTGACGCGTTGTAGTCCAGCGACTGCCCCGCCGACGTGTAAACTCTCACCGTGCCGCTTGCGACGATGGAACCGAACGCAAATGCGTTCCTCCAATCGTTTCAATTACCTCTCCACCAAGCTGCAAAAATCCCCGTTGAGATCGCCCGCCTCCGCCCTTGCTCATTGCATCCTCGCCGTCATGCTGCTGATGTCCGCAGCGGCGACCGCGCAGAAAATCGACTACAAGGTGGTGATCGATGCGCCCGACAACGTCAAGCCGCTGATTCAGAACAACCTCGCATTGATCAAGTGGCAGCGTCGCGAGCGCATCGACGAAGCACAATTCAAGCGCCTCGTCGAAGAGGCAAAAGCCGAGATCGAAACGCTGGTGGCCACAGAGGGCTATTACACCCCGACCATTGACGCCAAACTCGAACGCGATGGCGCGGCGTGGATTGCGCGATTCAACATCGCGCTCAATGCGCTGGTGCACGTGGGCGATGTGCAGTTCAAATTCGCCGGCGCGCTGGCGACCGCACCCAAAGAGTCTTTGCCTTCCATTGATGCGCTGCAATCTGGCTGGCTGGCGCGAAAGGGCGACGTCTTCAGGCAGGCCACTTGGGAGGCTGCCAAACGCAAGGTGTTGCAGCAATTGATCCTCACCCGTTATCCGCTCGCCGCCATCACCGACAGCCGCGCCGAAGTCAACGTCTTGTCGGGTGAAGTGACACTCAAAGTCGATATCGATAGCGGCCCGACCGTGACCTTCGGCGCGCTCGCTGTGACGGGGCTGAAGCGCTATCCGCAGAGACTCGTCAGCGACCTGAACCCCATCTCGCCGGGCGATGTGTACGACCAATCCAGGCTGCTCGAATTCCAGCGACGACTGCTCGATACCGGCTACTTTCTGCGCGTCGACATCAGCGCCGAAGCTGATATGACATCGCCGGGCGGCAGTAGCGCACCGGTGGTCGTCAATATTGTGGAGAACACATTGCAGAAAGTCGGCCTCGGCGCAGGCTACAGCACCAATACCGGATCGCGCGCGCAGGTGAGCTACGAGCGGCTGAATCTGTTCGACAGCGGCGTGCGCCTGAAGTCCCAAGTGACCGTCGAAACCAAGAAACAAACCGCGTTGATCGATTTCCTGTTTCCGACGACTGCCGAAGGCAAGCGCGATAGCATCGCGACATATTTCAAGCGCGAAGACATACAAAACGAAACCACGCGCACCAGTGGCCTCAGCGGTACGCGCGCCTGGGGTGAGCCGCAACTTGAGCGCAGTGTGACCCTCGCTTACGGCCGCGAGCGTCGCGATGTGGTGGATGCAGCGCCGCCGGCGGGGCAGGCGGCAACGGAGGCAGGCACCAGCACATCGTCCAGCCAGACGCTCTCATTCAACTACGGCATCACCCTGCGCCGCACCGACAATCTGCTTTCCCCGAACAAGGGATATCTCATCAATCTGCAAGCGGGCGCCGCGCCGACCTACTTTCTCACCACCACGCCATTCGGGCGGCTGTACGGTAAATACGCAGGTTATTTTCCGCTGGGCGCAAGCAACACCCTGATCCTGCGTGCCGAGGGCGGCGTGGTTGGTGCCAAATCACGCGTGGGCATTCCGGCGGATTTTCTGTTTCGTGCGGGCGGGGATCAATCGATTCGAGGCTACGGCTATCAGGCGCTCGGTGTGCAGGAAGGTGCCGCCGTGGTCGGCGGGCGCTATCTGGCCACCGGCAGTGCCGAGGTCGTGCATTGGTTGTCGTCGACCTGGTCCAACTGGGGCGTGGCGGCGTTTGTCGACGGCGGTAATGCGGCTGATCGACCGGCCGACCTGAAGCCGGTTTACGGCTACGGCACCGGTGCGCGCTGGAAAAGTCCGGTGGGCGTGATCAATCTTGATATTGCGTACGGCCAGGCCGTGCGACAAACGCGGCTGCATTTTTCACTGGGCGTGACGTTCTGATGCGCGCGCGTCTCTTCAAAATTGCCATGTGGCTCGCCGTGTCGACCGTGGCGTTGTTGCTCGGGCTCATGTGGCTTGCAGGACGCGAATGGACACTGCAAACGGTCTTGGCCGAGATCAGCACGCGAACAAAAGGCGAAATAAAAGTGGTCGGCGCGCGCGGTGGCCTTTACGACGGGCTGACCTTTGATCGCCTCGAAATTCGCCGCCCCAATCAGTTCATCGTGCTCGAACAGGGTGTCATCCTGTGGGAGCCTGCGATGTTCCTGTCGAAAACGCTGCACGTCAAGCAAGCCAGCATTGCCCGCATCACGGTGGAGATCATCAAAAAATCCAGCGAGCCCACGCAGGAGCCTGCGTCACTGGAGTTGCCCATCGATCTGGTGATACCGCTTGCGAAGGTTGGCACGATCGAGATCAAGGATGCGGGCAAGACCACGACATTTACATCGCTCGAGTTGGCCGCACAATATTCGGCCAGACACTGGCAGCTTGAACGTGCCTCGATTGACACGCCCTGGGGAGCGGCCAAGGCTTCGCTTGCAATGGATGCCACCAAGCCGTACGCAATGAAGGCAGAAATTGCCGTTGCACAAGAACACACCGAGACACCGTATCGCATTACGGCAACCCTGGCCGGCAAGCTTTCCGACATCACTGCCGCAGGCAATTTTTCAGTGAAAGATGCCAACAGTGGTGTGGTCGGCAGCGCCACCGCGACACTGGCACCATTCAAAGCGCAACCGCTGGTGCGTGCAAGCGTGCAGGTACCGAAACTGGATCTGCGCAGCATAGACAACAGCCTGCCCGAAGCAAACGTTACGGTCGACGCCACGCTCGAACCTGCTGCCGGTGATACGTTCAAGGGAGCTGTCAGCGTACGCAACAATTTGCGAGGCACGCTGGACCAGCAACGCTTGCCACTGACTTCACTGACCGCCCGCTTTGCCGGTGATTTGAGGCGAATCGAGCTTAGCGACGCGGTCATCGATCTCGCTGCTGGTGGCCAGTTTCGCGGTGGTGCAAGCTATCGCAACGACGTCGCCGCCAATGTGCTTGATCGCATCACATTGGCGCTGACCACACAGAACCTGAACCTCAATGGCCTGCACACACGGCTGCGCAAAACGGCGATCAAGGGTGAGGTCACCATTTCGCCGGACAAGGGCGCCGTGAAGATCGCCGGTGTTTTTCGTGAAGCAAAACTGGCGCTCACCATCGATGCCCGCGCAGACCGAGAAGCATTGCAAGTGCTGCGTGCTGAATTGGCGGCAGGCACTGGCACGCTTGCCCTGAGCGGCAACATGAAGCTGACCGGCACGCGTGAATTTCAGGCGACCGGCACGCTAAAAAAATTCAATATCGCCGATTTCGGCGAGTACCCGGCCTCGGACCTGAATGCGGCGTTCAATGCAAACGGCATCGCTGCGGCGGCTTGGCGGGTGACGTTGGCCGCGATACTTTCGCCCAGCCGGCTCATGGGCCAGCCACTTTCAGGAAATGCGAACCTGAACGCGAGTGCCGATGTGCTGCGGGGTAACGAAGTAACCCTTCGCGATGTGGATGTCGCGCTCATGCTCGGCGCGAACCAGTTCACCGCACGCGGCGGGTTGGGCCCCAAAGTGGGCGGCACAGAGTCGAAACTTGAGTGGAATATCAACGCGCCGCAGCTTACCCAACTCAGTCGCGAGTTTGGTGGCAGCCTCGTAGCAAAAGGGTCGGCTGCCGGGTTGCTGAAGACACCGCTCATCAACGCTGAAATCGACGGCAGGGAACTGCGATTCAAGGAGCATCGCGTCAAGACAGCAAGTGGTCGCGTGCAGATGGTACTCGGCGCGACATCTGACGCCGCGCTGACGGCTGAGCTGAATCTGGTCGACTACGCCTCGCCCGCGCTTTCACTGGCGCGTGCCAGCGCGAAACTCGAAGGCACGCGCGCAGCGCATACGCTGACACTCACGGCGACAAATACCGACTTCAACGTACGCCTCGATGCGCGCGGTGCCCTCTTGGCCGCGAACCGTTGGCGTGGCGACATTACGCGGCTGGACAATCGCGGCAGCGTGCCATTCAGTCTGCTGGCTGCCGCACCGTTTTCGTTTTCAACTGACGGGCGCCTGGAACTTGGTGCCGCGCGATTTGATGTCAGTGGCGGCAAATTGGAGATCGCGCAATTTCGCATGATCGACGGTGCCATTGCCACGCGCGGCAATGGGACGGGTCTGCCGCTTGCCGTCGCGGTACCGTTTTCGGAAACGCTCAAACGCCATATCGACACCACGCTGAAGGTCGGTGCTGATTGGTATATTGCCACCGCCGGCGGTGCGCGGCCGACCGGGTCGACAGCCGTAAAGGTGAGTGGCAAGCTGCGTGTGTTCCGCGAATCGGGCGATATCCGCTTCCTTTCCGAGCCGCCGTTCGCAGCCGGTCTGGAGTCGCTCGATATCAAGGCGGATGTTGCCGACAATCTGGTGACGGCGTCACTTGCCCTCGTCGGCAAACAGCTCGGCCGTATCGATTTCACTGCCACCACCCGCGCCGAGCAACGCGGGCAAGCCTGGGGCATCCCGGCAAGCGCGCCATTGCAAATGAAAGGTGAAGTCGATGTGCCTTCGCTGGCATGGGTGACACGCGTCGCGGGCCAGCCGGGTGTGACGCTCGATGGCAAACTGCGTGCGACCGTCAGCGGTGCGGGCACCTTTGGATCGCCGCAGTTGTCCGGTCGCGCGTCGGGTGGCGCGCTCACGTTCGCCTGGCCCGAGCAAGGCATCAACTACAAGAGCGGCACGCTCGATGCCGAATTCAGCAATGACACGCTGGTCGTGAAACGTCTTTCCTTCGCAGCCGGCGAAGGTAGCCTCGAAGCCGATGGAAATCTCGCCATCTCCGGCATCAAATCGAGCGGCAAATTAAAGGTCAAGCTGGATCG
>JAJAYN010000631.1 GCA_026786225.1 Burkholderiales bacterium
CGGCGGGCCGCTGGTCGAAGCGACGCACGGACAAATGAAATTCACAGCACCGCTTACCGCGATTACGGCTGCCGTGGTTGGCGTGATCGTCAACCTCGCCTTGTTTTTTGCGTGGAAAATCTGGTGGCCGACCGCGACGCGGGACGCACCAATGAGCGGACCGTTCGACTGGTTCTCGATGCTGCTCACGATTGCAGCGGCCATTGCGTTGATGCGCTACAAGGCCAATGTCATGATTGTCATCGTCACATGTAGCGCGCTTGGTGTGGCGAAAACATTTATGGCGACATAACGGCGAACAGAGAAGCCGGGCGCTAATCGTCGGCGACGAAATCGCCCGACTTGCCACCACGTTTTTCCAGTAACCGCACCCCGGAAATCACCATGCCCCTGTCTGCCGCCTTGACCATATCGTAAATGGTCAATAACCCTGCGTTGACGGCCATGAGTGCCTCCATTTCTACGCCGGTTCGACCTATCGTCTCCACGGTTGCCACGCACTCGATACTTGAGGTTGCGGCATCGCTTTGGAAAGCCACAGCGACCTTGTTGATCATCAAGGGGTGCGCCAAAGGGATCAAGTCCGATGTGCGCTTGGCACCCTGGATAGCCGCGATGCGCGCAATACCGAGTACATCGCCTTTTTTGGCCGACCCGGCGCGAATCAGCTCAAATGTCGCGGGGAGCATGGTGATGCGGCCAACGGCAATGGCGACGCGGTGGGTTTCCGCCTTGGCGCCGACATCGACCATATGTGCCTGGCCGTTTTCATCGAAATGGTTCAATTTGCTCATAATCAGATTATGCCGTCTTCCGTTGGTACAATTCCTTGCAAATTCCAAGGGAACTGATCGAGTTTGGCAGGGCCTAAAAGCCTTGCATGTACGTACCCTTGAATAACCGAGATGTCAGCTCATGCCTACGCCGTTTTACCTTAAACGAATAACCGCTGCGCTTACGTTGGGCGCATACATCGCAATGCCTGGCGCGTTGATGGCCGCAGGTTTGCCTGAATTGGGTGACTCCTCGGATGCGGTGCTTTCCGCGCCCCAGGAGCGGGCAATCGGCAAACGCATTATGCTGGAAGTGCGCGGTGACCGCGCCTTTGTCGAGGATGCCGAGATTCAGGATTACATCAGCGCCATTGGCACAAGATTGGTCGGTGCAACGCGCAGCGCGACCAACGATAACCGCCGCGACTTCGAATTTTTTGTGCTTAACGATGAGTCGATTAATGCGTTCGCACTGCTTGGCGGTTTTATCGGCATTCACTCCGGACTGTTGCTTGCGACCGCTAACGAATCCGAACTTGCCGGTGTACTGGGTCACGAGCTGGCTCACATTCTGCAACGGCACCAATCGCGTGGCGCAGATGCACAGCGCAAGGGATTGCCGATTCAATTGCTGGGCCTGGCCACTGCGATACTGGCTGCACGTTCCGGGTCGTCGTCATCCGCGCAGGCGACCGAGGCCGCGCTGGCCACGTCTGTCGCGCTTAGCACCCAGAGAGACCTCGATTACAGCCGTGACTTCGAAAGCGAAGCCGACAGGCTTGGCATTCAGACAATGGCCGGAGCAGGTTTTGACCCGCGCGGCATGGTGGGGTTTTTTGAACGCCTGCTTTCCGCCAATCGCTACAACGACGGTAAAACACCAGGTTACCTCCGCTCGCACCCGCTTACCACTGAACGCATCGCTGACATGCAAAATCGCGTGGACCAGATGGGTGCTGAGGCCAAACGATCGGTGCCGGACAGTGCGGACTATCGTTTCGCGCAGGCCAAATTGCGCGTGATGAGCATCGGTGGTGGTGACGCCATCGGATTTTTCCGTGATGCCATTTCACAACGCACGGTATTACGCAATCGTGCCGATGTTTATGGGCTGGCGTTGGCTCTCAATCGCACCCGCGATTTTGCCAATGCTGAAAAGGAACTCAACAATATTCGCGGCGGTAGTAACGCACTCAATCCCTGGGTTGAAGGCCTTGCCGCTGAAATCAAGGCCGGGCAACGCAAATGGGCCGAATCGTTGCAAATTTATCGCGCTGCCATGCTGGCATTTCCACAGCATCGCGCGTCGTTCTACGGCAGTGTGGAGGTCTTGTATGAATCGGGTCAAACCGATGCCGCGCTGGCACAGCTCAATGAACGATTGAAGAGTATTCAGGATGACCCAAGATTGTTCGAACTGGCGGCCAAAGGCTATGAAAAACAGAACAAAAAGCTCGCGCAGCATCGTGCTATTGGCGAGGCATATTTTCGTCGTGGTAATTTGATCGGTGCCGTAGAGCAGCTACAGATTGCAGTCAAGGCCAAGGATGGCGACTTTTATGAAGCGTCAAGTGCGGAATCTCGGCTGCGTGAAATGCGCGTGGCTTTCCGTAATCGACCATTGATGCCGGGTGAAAATAGCGAGAAACGGGGTCGTGACGATGACCGCGAAGATCCACCTGAGCCTACTCGCAAATCGTCGCGCCTGACACCGTTGTTGTCAACTCCGGACGCAGCCGCGCGGGTGTCGGCGCGAGCGCAGGATACGCCGGCTACAACGACACAGCGCTCCCGGGCATGGTGAGCCGATCGGTTGCGTGCCGCGTCGTCGGTACACGCATCATCCTTGGTTGCCTCTCAATAGTCGTCTTAGCCTTCCCTGCGCTCGCCGCAGCTCAAACGGCAATCGTGGATGGCCGCGCACTTTTCATGGATGAGCGAAAGGGCAATTGCAGCGCCTGCCACAAGACGCCTGCCGATACCTTGCTGAAAAGCGCATCCAACGTCGGCCCGCCGCTGGAATCGATCAAGCAAAAATATGCCGCGCCTGTGGATAGGCTGCGCCTGCGCGAGGCAATCAGTGATTTGAGCAAGCGCAATCCGGATACCATCATGCCCCCCTATGGCAAACACCGCATCCTGACTGAAACTGAAATTAATGCCATCGTCGCATATCTTGAAACACTTTAGCCGTGCGGCGCTTGCTGTCACGCTCAGCATCCCACTGGGCTGGTACGTGTTGCCGTCGGCCGTGCACGCGCAAACTGCCGCGACCCCTGAACAACAACGGCAATCGCTGATTCAGGTATTGCAACAAAGAATGCCGGGAACGAGTGCGAGCGACTGGATGCTGGGTGCGAGCAACCCTGCCGCCGTCGTGCAAGCGATACCGTTAAATGCCGACAACGCCACCAACAGTGCCGACATTCTTGCGATCGGGAAGAAAGCCTGGGACCGTAAATTCCGCGACGGAAAATCATTGGCGAATTGCTTCCCTAACGCGGGCAAACGCGTCGCGGCGACGTACCCGCAATTCGAACCGAAGACAAAGATGGTCGTCACCGTCGAAATGGCCATCAACCGCTGCCTGGCACTGCATGGCGAAACCGAGATTGAGGCCGCCAACAGTGCCGTCATGGGTCCGTTAAGCGCCTACTTCAGAAGCCTCTCCGACGGACAACGACTGATGGTGCGCGTCGCCACAGTGCAGGCCCAGGGAAAATTTGATGCCGGTCGGGCACTTTTTCAACGGCGGATTGGTCAGCAAGATGTCGCGTGCGCATCCTGCCATGTACAAAATGCTGGCAAGATACTGGGCCAGCAGGGCTTGTCCGCCGTCGTCGGCCAGGCGGTCACGTGGCCGCGGCTTCAGCCCGGCGGCCGCGTACTCGGATTGCAGATGCAGTTCCAGCGATGCATGCAACGCAGCGGCGCCGAACCGTTCGCGCTCGGGTCGGAAGAGTTGAATAATCTTGAGTACTACCATGCCTTTGTTTCCAACGGGCTGCCCACGCGCACGCTGGCGGTACAACGATAGACTTCATTGAATTTCTCTAAACTGCCGAACTTTTGGGCAGGGACAGTTACTTTAGTCATTGATCGCCATGCCAGTTTCGGCCCAACTTGCGCCTACAAACATTAGTTTATTAAGTATTAACTTAAAATAACATTTGCTTGCCATGAGTGGGGGCGTATGCTACTTTTCCCTGCCATCAATTCGAGGGTATTTTTTAGGGAACGCTATTGTGAAAAGAGTAAGGCTAAACGAACTCTCGCATCCAATCGCCCCCAGCGGAACCATTGATTCCGTAATATCACCGCCAGTAATTGTTGCGGTTATCATCCGTATTGGCACCGTTGTTTTCACCACAAATCCACCTATGGAG
>JAJAYN010000632.1 GCA_026786225.1 Burkholderiales bacterium
GGATGCAACAGTGCGCGCGTGATTGAAAGCAGATCCTGCACAACCGGGCGCGTGTTGAGCGGATCAATATCGACGGCGCGAAAAGTGATACTTGCTGCTTTGAGCGCAGGCACGATTTCACGCAAATGCCCGCGGTTACGCACGAGAATGGCGACGACAGCATCGGGCTTTTCGCGGCGCGATGTCGCAATGATCTCTACCACGCGATGCGCTTCCTCAATATGCGCATCGTGTGCGTCTTGTGCGGCGTCTGCCGGGACTTGCTCTGCTGCCACCGTCGTCCTGCTCAGCCAATACGGATGAAGCGTAACCTCGTGCCGACCGGCTCGACCAACGCTGGCGCTTTGGTCCGCTGAGAACGCCACGCTCGGCGAATAGGGAACCGCCCCGGTCGTGGAATCTTCATCGGCGGGCATCAATGCATCAAACACATTGTTCACCCAAGCGACGACGCCGGCGCATGAGCGAAAATTTACACTTAACGTGAGCCGATTCAAGCGCACACCACCGACGCCGTCCCACCATGCCCGCGAAAACAGACTAACCTCGGCTTCGCGAAACCGGTAGATGGACTGCATCGGGTCGCCCACCAGAAACAAGGTGCGCCCGTCGCCTTCGCTCCAGCCGCGTGTTAATTTTTCGAGCATTTCAAACTGCGCGAACGACGTATCCTGGAATTCATCGACCAGCAGATGGCTGATGCGATAGTCAAGTGCCAACGCGAGATCGGTCGGCGCATCGTCGTGACCGAGCGCACGTGAGGCGGCCTCCGCGATTTCGGTGAAATCGCATTGGCCACGACGCCCAAATTCGCGCCAAAGCGAGACTGTCGCGTGCGGCAATAGACGCACGATGGCGCCCAATATTTGCCACTGGCTTTCACTGTACGCGGCCGCTGGCAGGGAACGCAATTGGTGTAGTGCAGATGCGGCTGCCACATTGCTCGCGAGTGACGCCAGCAAAATATTCATCCGACTTTTCTGCGCACTGCATCGTGCTTTTTCGTCTTTGCTAACGCCGACGGGAAAGCCCTGATTCTTGTTGACGACTTTTCGCCAGGTTCCCGTTTTGGTCAACAGGAGCTCAGTCAAAGCCAACCATACCGGCAACGCTTGGATATCCCCAACTGGAAACGTAACTAAATCGCCCAAATCATAAAGCCCTTTATCCACGGGCATCTTCGGCATATTTTGCCCTGCGAACCGCGCCAGCGCTAGAGTTTCATCTCTCGATTCATCTGGGAACACGGCGGCTACGCGTGTTGCTGCTTGCACACGAACCCGCGACAATGTTGCTTCCAGCGACTCGCGCTCATGCATGCCCGAAAGATTGCGCAGCCAGTGATCGCGCGACCGCAGCACATCGCTGAGCAAATTAGTCGCGACCGTCACATTGTTGTCGAGATGTGTCAGCAGTGTGGCGACATCATCGGCGATGGCCTTTGCGTTTGCATCGGTGTCATTGACCTGGAGAAGCAGATCGCGCGCGGCTTCAGCATATAGCGCGCTCGCATCGTTGATCGTTTCCGGTTGTGCGCCAAAGCGTGCGAGCAAGGGCATCTGTCGGGTGATTGAGGCATTTAACGCGTCAATTGTCTGTGTTCGCAGTCGCGACGCGTTTTCAATTATCTGCCAGCCGCGTTCCGTATTGCGCACCAGAGCCGCCGCCGCGAGTCGCCGCGTAACTTCGTCGCCACTGTCGCCCTCTACCGAGGCAAACGCGTCGAGGACGCGTTGTCGCATTTCGGCTGCGGCCTTTCTGGTAAAGGTAATGGCGACAATCTCTTCGGGTTCATTCACCTGCGCGAGCAGTGCAAGATAGCGCTGAATAAGAAGACGCGTTTTACCTGACCCGGCCGGGGCCCGTACGATGAAGGAACGCGAAACATCGATTGCACGTTCGCGCTCGGCGATATCGGCAACGACGTGTAACGCGTTGTTAGTCATCAACGGTCACATCGCTGCTGAACCCGCGGCCTGTGCCAGAGACATTCACATCACTATCGGCGCTGTCGTCATCTAATGTTTTCGTGCCGTTCAGTTGTGAAATCCGGCACAAACCGTGCAAATCACACTGTGCACAGGTCAAGCTGCCACGCTTTGGATCCACAGCAGCGTCGCCATTGATGAAATTCTTGACTAACGCATCAAGTGCGCCCTCCCACTCCGCGGTCAGCACATCCCATGAAAAGTAGCCTTTTTTTTCCATGCCAAATTTTGCCTCGATGGGCGTCACATCAGGCAGTAATCCTTCAGCGGCCGAGACGCCCTCAAAGCCAAACACCCTTGCCCGCGCCCCCCTTTTTACCCGCGCGAATGCGAGAACGGAAATAGTCTGTGCGGCAGTCTGGAAGTAAAGCGGTAACTGCGGTTCGTCCAGCCGCTCGCCTAACCAAGACGTCGCTTTCGCGCTACCCGTTTTGTAATCTATAAGCGCGTACGTGCCATCGACCAGCCGATCCAATCTGTCCAGTCGCAAGCGCATCGACAACCCAGAAAGCTCAACATCACGCGCTTGTTCACAGGCCTCGACTTCAAACGGCGCGCGCTCCTGCTCGTACACGAGCCACTCTGTGACCAAAGCGACCAATCTGGCCTGCTCGATTTCAGCAAAACGCCCGCTGAGGCTGTCCACGCCTGCGGCATGTATCTCGTTGATCGCCATCGTCACCATTTCTTGCACCAAACGCTGTCTTGCGAGTTCATCCGTTGCGAGCAATTGCGCCTGTGTACCAAGGCGCGTCCACACCAGACTCAATACGCGATGCAGCAGAGTGCCGCGCTCAGCCGCATCCAGCCCCGCCTCGGGTGCGCCTGGCGCGCGCGCGCCTAAAC
>JAJAYN010000633.1 GCA_026786225.1 Burkholderiales bacterium
CACGATCTCGTCAACAAAGCGGCCCGCCAATTGTGCAGCCACGGCGCGCTGCTGGCTGCGCAGTGCGAATGCATCCTGATCGGCGCGGGAAATGTTGTATTCAGCCGCGACGTTCTCTGCCGTCTCGGGCATTTGATCGACGCCATACAGCGCTTTCATTTTGGCGTTGATAAAGCGCCAGCCGATGGTGGTGTCGTAAACCGCGTTGGTTCGCGAAAACGCGGTATCCGCCTTGGGCATCACGAACGGCGCGCGGCTCATGCTCTCCACGCCACCTGCGATCATCATTGCCGTTTCGCCACATTTGATGGCGCGCGCCGCCGAGCCGACGGCATCCATGCCTGAACCACACAGGCGATTGATGGTGCTGGCGGGTATTTCCTTCGGCAGCCCGGCCAGCAGCAACGCCATGCGTGCGACGTTGCGATTGTCTTCACCGGCCTGATTGGCACAGCCCATGATGACGTCGTCGATAACCGACCAATCGACCTGGGGATTGCGGTCCATCAAGGCCTTGATTGAAAGTGCGGCAAGATCATCCGCACGAACACACGACAGCGCGCCGCCATAACGGCCAAAGGGCGTGCGAATCGCATCACAAATGTAGGCGTCGATCATATGGTCTCTATGGATTTAGTTTTTATGATGCAGCGGCACGTCGCTGAGTTTTTGTAGCTCATCGAACGACAAGCCTTCGACGATCTCGACGACCTGCAAACCATTTGCTGTGATGTCGATGACGGCGAGATCCGAATAGATGCGGCTCACGCAGGCAATGCCTGTGAGCGGATACGTGCACGTCGCGACGATTTTGCTTTCGCCACTTTTGGTCAGGTGCTCCATCATCACAAAGGTCTTCTTCGCGCCGATGGCCAGGTCCATTGCGCCACCGACAGCGGGAATCGCATCGGCGGCACCAGTGTGCCAGTTGGCGAGGTCACCTTTGACCGATACCTGAAACGCGCCGAGCACACAAATATCGAGATGCCCCCCGCGCATCATGCCGAACGAATCGGCGTGGTGAAAATAGGCGCCGCCGGGCAAGAGCGTCACTGGCTGCTTGCCCGCGTTGATGAGGTCGTCGTCTTCAAACCCTGGCGCAGGCGCCGGTCCCATGCCGAGGATGCCATTTTCGCTGTGCAGGAAAACTTCGCGGCCTTTGGGTAAATGGTTGGCCACCATCGTTGGCAGGCCGATACCGAGGTTGACGTAAGCACCCTCGGCAATGTCGTTGGCAACGCGCGCCGCCATCTGGTCGCGACGCCATTTGTTCATGCTGCCGCCTGTTTCGAAACAGTCGCAACCGTCGAAAAGCGCGACGCGCGCGGCACTTTGACGATACGCTGCACAAAAATTCCCGGTGTGACGATGGCCTCCGGGTCGAGGGCACCGAGTTCAACGACTTCGTGAACGGAAGCAATCGTCAGCCTGGCCGCAGTGGCCATGATCGGGCCGAAATTTCGCGCCGCCTTGCGATAGACCAGATTGCCCCAGCGGTCGCCAGCCTCGGCTTTGATGAGCGCGACATCCGCGTGGATCGGCATTTCCAGCACATACATGCGCCCATCGATTTCACGCGTTTCGCGGCCCCTGGCCAGATCGGTGCCGTAGCCGGTAGGCGAAAAGAACGCGCCGATGCCCGCGCCCGCTGCACGGATGCGCTCGGCGAGATTGCCTTGCGGCACGAGTTCAAGTTCCAGTTTGCCGGCGCGATACAGGCCATCAAAAATCTGCGAATCGACCTGGCGCGGGAACGAGCAGATGATCTTGCGAACCTGTCCCGCCTTGAGCAGCGCGGCCAATCCGGTTTCACCATTGCCGGCGTTGTTGTTGACGACAGTGAGTTCGCGTGCGCCCTGCGCAATCAGGCCGTCGATCAATTCAGTCGGCTGCCCCGCGCCGCCGAAACCGCCGATCATGACGATGGCGCCGTCCTGGATGTCGGCGAGTGCTTCGGTGACGGATGCGGAAATTTTATTGATCATGATCTGCGCGTAACTGTAGTTCAACGCGCATCGGGTTGCAAAGTTCGGGTTGCAAAGTGGTGAGCGCAATTGCGCGCTGGAAGTTCGTGTGCAGGATATAAAAAGACGTAGAACGCCTATCCACGAGCTTCTTCAGACACTTTCGCCCGGAAATGCCCGCCGGATATAGAGTTTCCCCTATGGGGCGGCGCAATGCTCAGTCGCTCCCGCTCCGATCAACGTCTACCGCCGTCACCAGACTTGCGCGATTTCCCCATGAATTCCGCACATACGAAACCACCAGCGCAATTTCGTCGCTGCTCAGCGAATGCGCAAACGGCGGCATGCCGTACGGTCGCGGATTGCCGACGGTCGATGGCGCAAAACCGCCATCGAGCACGCTACGGATGGTATTGAGTTTGGAATGCAGGGTGACGCTGCGGTTGCCCGCCAGCGGCGGATACGCGCCGGGCGCACCTTCGCCATTGGTGCCGTGGCAATCCTTGCAATGCTGCGCGTAAATCCTGCCGCCTTTGGCGATGCGTTGTGTGGCTTCTGCGCTCAATTCGCCTGGTGCCGCTGCAATGGCGCGGCTGTCCGGCAATGATTTCAGATAGACCGTCATCGCACGCACATCCGGCGCATTCAAGTGTTGCAGGCTTTGCCCGATCACTTCGGCCATGGGGCCTGACGCGGCGTATTTGCCTGATCGCCCGGTCGACAACAGGGCGACGATTTCATCGATGGGTACATCGGCATTGCCCGCTTCGACGCGCGAGGTAAGTGATGGCGCGTACCAGCTACGGCCCGCGACCTGCCCACCGCCCAACGCCGCGCCACCCACAGCACCCAGTGCATTTCGCGTCGCGTGACAGGCATTGCAATGACCGAGGCCTTGCACCAAATAGGCACCGCGATTCCATTCCGCCGTTTGCTCCGTGACTTGTTCGTAC
>JAJAYN010000634.1 GCA_026786225.1 Burkholderiales bacterium
GACCACGACAGTGCCGCGCAAGCCAATTTCTGCCTGCAGTGCGAGGAAGCGGTGGTGGTGAGCGATTTCCGCACCGAACCGCGCTTCACGGTCGGCGCTGGTGATGCCGACAGAATCGTCTTGAGCGGCATAGCAGTTCTGATTCATGCCGGCGCCAAGCCCTATGGCGTCCTGACGGCGCATGCGGCGCACTGTCGCACCTATTCAGACGCCGATGTGAAATTCGCGCAATCGATTGCCAATGTCCTCGCGACGGCAATCGAGCGCCAGGAATCGGCACAGCGATTTGCCTATCTCGCGCAATATGACCAACTGACCGGTCTACCTAACCGCAACCTGTTCCGGGATCGGCTGGCTCAGGCCATTGTCCACGCCAAGCGAGACGACGGCATGGCGGCGCTGGTGTCGCTCGACCTGGACCACTTCAAGGAAATCAACGACACCTTTGGCCATGAAACCGGCGACCTGGTGCTGAAGAATGTCGCAGCGCGATTGGCCGACTGTGTGCGCGAAGGCGACACGATTGCACGCTTGGGCGGTGATGAATTTGCAGTGGTTCTGGAGCACGTTGCCGATGACGGGGACGCAGAGAACGTGGCTCAGAAGATATTGCAGGCGTTTTCCAAGCCCACTCATCTTGAGAACACCGACTTTTACGTTACGCCCAGCATTGGCATTGCGCTCTACCCTGACCACGGCACCGACGCCACTAGCCTGCTCAAACACACCGACGTCGCGATGTACCACGCCAAGAGCGAGGGGCGCAATAATTTCCAGCTCTATTCATCTCGTTTGAGCGCGGTTGCCCGAGATCGTGTGCTGCTTGAGGGCAATCTGCACAAGGCGCTCGAGCGCAAAGAGTTCATGTTGTTTTATCAAGCGGTAATCGATCTGAAGACAATGCGGATTTCCAGTGCCGAGGCGTTGTTGCGCTGGCAGCATCCGGAACGGGGGATCATCGTGCCTGCGGACTTCATGAAGGTGGCCGAACAGACCGGGTTGATCGTGCCCATCGGCGAATGGGTGCTGCACGAGACGTGCCAGCAGCTAAAGCGTTGGCGAACAACCGGCCTGCGCACGCCCGATATTGCCGTCAATCTCTCGGCACGGCAGTTTCGCAAAGCCGACCTGGTCGACATCGTGTCGGCTGCACTAAACCATAGCGGCATCGCGGCGAGCCAACTGAAGGTGGAAATCACCGAGAGTCTGTTGATGGAGAATACCGATGCCAGCATCGCGATGCTCTACCGGCTCAAAGAGATGGGTATTCAAATCGCGCTGGACGATTTCGGTACCGGCTATTCGTCACTTTCGTATCTGCGGCACTTTCCAATCGATATTCTGAAAATTGATCAGTCCTTCGTTCGCGGGGTCACGACGCGCGCCGATGACAGCGCGTTGGTCAAGGCCATGATCGGTCTGGCCCATGCGCTTGACCTGACCACGACCGCCGAGGGCGTCGAAACCGATGATCAACTGGCGTTCTTGCGCGCACAAGGCTGCGATCACACCCAAGGGTATTTTTTCAGCAAACCCATTCCGGCGACTGAATTTGCAGATCTGCTAACGGAGAACAGGGCTTTTCATTAGTGCGATCAGCGGCTGCAGCGCGTATGCTCCGGCGGAGCGCAGCACGGCGACTGTTGGGCCCGAATGGTACGTAACAGGGCCAAAGCCTACTTTTCTTCCAACCCAAACTCGCGCACCGCTGTCGCATAGACCTTGGCCTCACTTTCCGCGAAAGCTGCGAAGGCCGCCGCGTCGCGATAAACCAGCGGGCTGTTCAAGCGCGTAGCCCCTGATCGATAGCCTTCGCTGGCGGTCGCCTTGGCGCAAGCGGCGACGAGTTTGTTTCTCGTTTCAACGGGCAACCCTTTCGGCGCAACCAGCCCGCCCCATACGGTGCCGCGTACTTCAATGCCGCTTTCGAAACTGGTCGGCACACTGGCATGCGAATCAACTCGTTTATCCGCGAGCGTCGCAATTGGCCGCAACTGATACTGGGTCGCGACAGCGGGCGTCTCGGCAAAAATCATGATGTGCTTGCCGAGCAGCGCCGTGGCCATTTCGCCGGAGCTCTTGAACGGCACATGCAAGCCTTCGGCACCTGCTTTCTTCAGTAGCGCGGCCACGGCAATGTGCAGTGCCGTTCCCTGCCCGGAGGATCCATAGGGCAGTTTGCCGGGATTCTGTTTGGCGTAGGCAATCACGTCGGCCAGCGTTTTGAACGCTGAATCCTGCGTGACCATCAGCATCAACGGCACGTCGTAGGTGCCGCACAAGTAATCGAAACTGTCCGCCTGATAACTGAGTTTTTTCAAGGTCGGCTGCAGCACTTGCGGGCCGATCGTCGTCATCGCGAGCGTATAGCCGTCGGCTGCGGCTCGCGCCACTTCTGCCATCGCGATCGCCCCACCCGCACCCGCCTTGTTGGTGATGATGAGCGGCGTACCGAGCGCTTTTTCAAACTCAACTTGCAGGATGCGCGCCATCAAATCGGTGGTGCCGCCAGGGCCAAAGGGCACAATGACCGTGATCGCTTTCGCTGGAAAGGTTTGCGCCGAAGCGATTGAAAAAGAAAGCGATACGAACAGCGCGAGTAGTTTTTTCATTGCCATCCTCCAGTTAAGTATTGCGCCGAGCGAAACTTCATATGCCACCTACACTTTGCCTTGACACTAACCCGCAACCGACACCTGCGCCAACCCTGCATCAACGATGATGTTCTGGCCGGTAATACCGTTCGAATCGTCTGCGGCCAGGAATAGCGCAGTGCGTGCCACATGCGCAGGATCGAGGCGAAATTTGAGACACTGCAATGCGATGAACTTCTGGTCTTCCTCGGGGTTGCGCCACAGCGCCTGCTGGCGTTCGGTGACGATGGCACCGGGCACAAGCGTGTTGACGCGGATATTTTGTTCGCCCAGTTCACGCGCGAGCGTGCGAGAAAGTCCGGAGATAGCCGCCTTGGCTGTTGTGTATCCGACCAGATTGGCGCGGCCACGCATCCACGATATCGAGCCCAGATTAATGATCGAGCCGCCACCTGCCGCAGCCATTCCCGGTGCCACTTGCTGGATCGCGAACACCTGATGTTTCAGATTCAAAGCCTGACAACGGTCCCAATATTCCGGCGTGAGCTCGGCCAGCGTGTGTCGGGCATCATTGCCGGCGTTATTGACCAACACGCGAATGGCGCCCAGCTCTGCCTCGACCTCGGCCAAGTGTGCTTGATAAGCTGCAATGTCCTGTATGTCGCAGTGTCCGAAGCGCGGTGTGTGCTTGCTGGTCACGGCAAGTTTGGCGACCAGCACCGTGCTTGCAGCATCATCAACATCGCAAAATGCCACCCGCGCACCCTGCATAGCGAAGTGTTCCACGAGCGCCGCACCGATGCCCGA
>JAJAYN010000635.1 GCA_026786225.1 Burkholderiales bacterium
AATTATTTGCGTCGGCTCACATACGAAAAAAGCCGGACGCGCTATCCACAAGGCATGCCTGAGAAGGTACGCAACCTCATCGAGCACGAGCTGGAAATCATCGCTGATCTGCAATACGAGCCGTACTTTTTGACTATCTACGATATCGTCAGATACGCCAACGAAAAACACATCCTTTGCCAGGGACGTGGTTCGGCCGCCAATTCTGCAGTGTGCTATTGCTTGGGGATTACCGAAGTGAATCCTGATTGTGCACAGGTGCTGTTCGAGCGTTTCATTTCGCGTGAGCGCAATGAGCCGCCGGATATCGATGTCGATTTTGAACATGAGCGTCGTGAAGAGGTGATGCAATACATCTACCAAAAATATGGGCGAAATCGTACCGCGCTCACCGCAGCCATCTCCACCTATCGCCCCAAAAGCGCGATACGCGATGTCGGCAAGGCGCTGGGGCTCACGCTCTCGCAGGTTGACGCCTTGTCCAAATCAATTGTCTGGTGGGACGGGCGCACCATTGCGCCAGATCGATTGATCGAGGCAGGATTCGATCCCGATGCGTCACTCATGCAAACGCTGATGTTGATGACCGGGGCGCTGATCGGATTTCCGCGCCATCTGTCGCAGCATTCCGGCGGATTCGTCATTGCACGTGACAAGCTGACGCGACTGGTGCCCATCGAAAATGCGGCGATGCCGGAACGTACCGTCATCCAGTGGGACAAGGACGACCTCGATGCGCTGGGGTTGCTGAAAGTGGATGTGCTGGCCCTGGGCATGTTGACGGCGATACACAAAACACTTGACCTTATCGGCGATTGGCGTGGCAAGCCAATGGTCATGCAGGATATTCCCCAGGCTGACCCGGCCACTTACCAGATGATCCAGCATGCCGATACCGTCGGCGTATTCCAGATCGAATCGCGTGCGCAGATGAGCATGCTGCCGCGGCTGAAGCCAGCGTGTTTTTACGACCTGGTCATTGAAGTGGCCATCGTGCGGCCGGGGCCGATACAGGGTGGCATGGTGCACCCGTACCTGAGGCGACGCAATGGCGAGCAGTATGAATATCCCAGCGATGCGGTGAAAGCAGTACTGGAACGCACCCTCGGCGTTCCCATTTTTCAAGAGCAGGTGATGAAGTTGGCGATGGTCGCTGCTGGATTCACGGCAGGAGAGGCCGACAAGTTGCGCCGCGCCATGGCCGCCTGGAAACGCAAGGGCGGCCTCGAAAAATTTCGCGACAAGCTGGTCAATGGCATGCGTGAGCGCGGCTATGCAGAAGAATTCGCCGAGAGTTTATATAAACAAATGCAGGGCTTCGGCGAATACGGTTTTCCGGAATCGCATGCGGCCAGTTTTGCGCTGCTGGTCTACGTTTCATGTTGGTTGAAATGTCATCACCCAGCCGCGTTCACCTGCGGGTTGCTTAACTCGCAGCCGCTGGGATTTTATTCTCCGGCACAACTGGTGCAGGATGCGCAGCGGCACGGTGTTACGGTACTTCCAGTGGACGTGATGATCAGTGATGTCGATTGTGTATTGGCCGGGCAGGAAGATCCACAAATACGTCTGGGTCTCAGGATGGTAGGCCAGCTAGGTAACGCAGCCGCAAAACGACTCGTGGCCGCGCGTGGCGAAGCTCCCTTCATCGACATTGCCGATGTTCAGCGCCGCGCCGGATTGTCCCAGGCTGAAATCGAAGCGCTCGCCTCGGCAGATGCCTTCCACACGCTGATTGGCCACCGGCGCGATGCGCTATGGGAGGCATTGGGCCTGGAGCGTGACACCAGACTTTTCACCGCACCTGCCGACACGGATGTGGCGACATTGATTCCACCCACCGAAGCCGATGATATCTTCGCCGACTTTCGCAGCGTTGGCGTGTCGTTACGCCGTCATCCATTGGCGCTGTTGCGGCCCGCGCTTGCCGCGCAGCACATACGCAGTGCCGAGGAGGTGAAGAATGCCCGCTCCGGCCAACTGATACGCACCACCGGATTGGTCACCTGCCGGCAGCGCCCCAGCACCGCAAAGGGTACGGTCTTTGTCACGCTTGAGGACGAGACAGGCTACGTAAATGTCGTGGTTTGGTCGCATGTCGCCGCCCGGCAACGCAGCCCATTGGTGCACGCCAAATTGTTATTTGTGGCCGGGCGAGTTGAGCGGCAGGGAGAGGTCGTGCATCTGATCGCGGGCAAACTCATTGACCAGAGCGCGATGCTGGGGGAGCTGGATTTCAGCACACGGGAGTTTCACTAAAATGACGCCCGCATGCCGACTTTTTACCAGGTGTATCTCACGGTATAACGCACCACGCCCTCACCGCCCTTAGGGATATTTAGAGGGAAATGCACGGTGCGTGCATCGATTTTTTCGAAGTTCTGATTCTTCTTGGTGATGGACCAATTCGTCCAGCGGTAGAGATTTTCTTTAACGATCACCGTCACAGCTTCGTCCTTCTGGTTGCGCACTTTGATCTCGATGTCCTCCTCAATCCATTTCGCGTTGACATCGACCCGATAATCAACTTGCCGACGTTCGCCAATGACATCGAACGCACTGCCCAGCTTGATCAGGATGGTTTCATTTCTGGGGGTGTGATCGATGAGATCTTCGCCGATAAACTCCAGCGATTGATCCGCACTATCGAGCTTGGCGACACGAATTTTTCCAGCCGGAAGAGGTACGCCAAGTTTGTTTTCCGCACGGTTGGCAAAGCGCAAATAGACATCAACTTTTTTGCTCGACTGGTTGCCAAAATTGCGGTCGGTCATCGGTGCGCCGTAATTGCCGAAATACTGTCCGGCCTGGCCATAATAGACGAGCGCTTTTTCGCAATTTACACCGCGCGCCACTGGAAACAACTCGATTTGCTTGGTTGAGTTATTGGCGAGTGTGGTGGGACGCCCGAGCGTGTAGAGGTGGTATTCAAAAAATGTTTTCTCCGCGAATCCTTCCGCCTTCGCTGCCATCGCTACCATGCCGTCGTACGCGCGCGCTGCGGGCTGCGCCCGCGGTTGTGCCCGCTGTACATCGCCAGCCACGAGCTTCAGCTTCGCGTCGGGGAACGTGGCGCCGGTCTGGTTTACTATCGTCACCCACGCACCCACGTCCAGTTTGCAGGCGTTGGCACCGGTGCCTTCGCTAAGCGTGAGGTTGTAATCAGTCCACCACGTAATGCCACCGGTTTGATAGCTGAAACGCGAATTGTGAACGCCGGCGCGCTCGGCGGCGACATCCCAGACCAGTGTCGGCTTGCTGATGAGGCCACCCGGCAGTGTCGCGATGCGTACCCCTGCATAGCTGCTCACGGTGCGGATGCCACCGTCAGGCATGCGCAGTATTAGCCCACCCTGGGTGCCAATCAGCGTGCCGGTGATCGACTCTATCGTTTGCCCGCGTACCTGTTCGACGGTGACCTCGCGGTCCAGGTATTTCTGCAATAGCTTGGTCGTGCTGGTGAGATCAAATTCAAAACTCTGCTCAACGACCCGCGTATTGGCCGGATCCGTGAGGGACTCAAATAGAACTGTCGTCGGATCGATCAACGCTGGCACATCCGTGACGCGAATGACTGTACGACCCTTGGTCAGGGTGACGTCCTGTCCCTGACGGATTACACCGTAGCCGGGAACCGTGAAACCCTCACCGCCACTTCGAAAAGTTGCAGGCGACAACGTGCCCGGCTGCGCACTGGAATAAATAGTGACGCTCGTTTGCGCCAAAGCTTGTAGCGATACACCTGCGGCGGACAAGCAAACAAGCGGGAGCAGTGCGGCACGAATCTTCATGGTGTTCTCCAAACGTATAATGTGATGGTCCAACTAAAGGTGATACAAGTACATGAAGTTTACAGGCAGCCAAAACTATATTGCGACAGATGATTTGAAGCGCGCCGTCAATGCCGCCGTCACGTTACAGCGGCCGCTGCTCATCAAAGGCGAGCCCGGCACGGGCAAGACC